>JABMOP010000015.1 GCA_013204125.1 Rhodospirillales bacterium
ATATACACCCTGATGCATCCCGCTCCGGATACAGGGGATAAACCCTTGATTCAGGAATAAGTTTCGGTGGTATTCAAATGAGCGGTCTTGAAATTGGCGTCGTCGGTTTTGTTACATTGCTGGCGCTGTTGGCGCTGCGAATTCCCATCGGCGTCGCCATGTTGGGGGTCGGGATGGTTGGTTATGTCGCGATTGCCGGGACGGCGCCGCTCTTAAGTTACCTTAAAGGCGAAACCTATTGGCGATTTACCAGCTTTGATCTTTCGGTGGCTCCGTTGTTTATCCTGATGGGTCAATTCGCCGCCAAGGCCGGGCTTTCCCAGGCCCTGTTTCGTGCCGCGAATGTCTGGCTCGGACACCACCGCGGCGGCGTTGCCATGGCGGCGGTTGGCGGTTGCGCCGGTTTTGCTTCGATCAGCGGATCATCTTTGGCGACGGCGGCGCTCATGGGCCAAGTTGCTCTGCCTGAATTGAAAAAATTCAATTATGCCGGATCCTTGGCCACCGGTTGCCTGGCGGCCGGCGGCACATTGGGAATTCTCATTCCGCCATCCATCATATTGATTATTTATGCGATTATGGTCGAAGCCAATATCGCCACATTGTTTCAAGCGGCGCTTCTTCCTGGAATAGCAGCGGCGCTCGGCTATTTGCTGGCGATCGCGATCGTTGTTCGCATCAACCCCGAAGCCGGTCCTGCAGGCCCGCGTGCGCCGCGCGCCGAACAATGGATCGCACTTTTAGAAATTTGGCCGGTGTTGCTGATTTTCATCCTCGTTATGGGCGGCATTTATACCGGCATATTTACGCCCACCGAAGGCGCCGCCGTCGGCGCTGTTGGCACCTTCCTGGTCGCGGTAACCAAGGGCGGCATGCGGATGAACGGCATCATTGACGCTGTTTTGGGAACCGCGAGCACCACCGCAATGATTTTCTTGATCCTCTTGGGCGCGGCGGTATTCAATGCATTCCTCGGGTTTTCCGAACTCCCGAATTTTGCGGCGGATTTCTTTAAAAATTCAGGCTTTTCTCCGATGACCGTGGTCGTCGGAATGGTGATCCTCTACATCCTCTTAGGTATGGTCATGGACAGTCTTTCCATGATCTTGCTGACGGTCCCCATTTTCTGGCCAATTATCCTCGGACTGGATTTCGGCATGGGCGAGGATGATTTAAAGCTCTGGTTCGGTATCATTTCGCTGATTGTGGTCGAAGTCGGGCTGATCACGCCGCCGGTCGGGCTCAACGTGTTTGTTATTTCTTCGATGGCCAAAGACGTGCCGATGATCGAGACGTTCAAGGGCGTCATTCCGTTTTTCCTGTCGGACGCCGTCCGCGTTGCCATCATTCTGGCGTTCCCAGTGGTCGTACTGTGGCTGCCGCATGTCCTGAAAATTAATTAGCTTCCAGGGCTCCGATTATTTAAGCTCGGCGCATCATGTGGACCGGATCGATTGGACCGGTTGGGCCTAACCCGGCAAACCCTTGCACCAAATCTATATCGATAATGAGCGCGACGCCGATGCGGGCGAAATCGTGGTCTTGTTCAATTTGGGCGGTGCTTTCGAACACCTGTTTCCGCGTTGCCTCATCGCTTTCGATATGTGCGCGGCCTTGAATTTGATAAGTGGCTTTGGCCTCTTCGTCCCGGTACATGAGTGCAACATTGGGATTTTTTTGTATGGATTTCAGAAACCGGCCATTTTCGTTGCGCACCCAGATGGCAAGTTGATCGTCACTGAAAGCTTGGGTGGAGCCGCGAAAACTTAAAACCGGCTGGCCGTTCTCATCAACGTAGGAAACCAACATCGGATTTTTGGATTTGAGTGCGTTGTTGGTGCGATCTTTTATCTCAGCCGGAAGTTTTATATCGCTTGCATCCATCGGCGTGCCCGGCAAATTCTGACTTTGCAAAGTGGTGATCACGTCGCCATCGAACAACACCGTCAGAACCAGCCCACCAATGCGGCCGCCTTCGGGCATTAGCCCTTTGATTTGGACGCTTTCTCCGTCCTCTACCGGTTGCTGCCAGCTGATTTCTCGATAAATTTTGCCGCTGCCATCCGCGGTCAGCCGTTCCATAACATCATCCCGCCCGGGGACATTCACGTTAAGCGCCATGAACCGGGCATCTTCGGTAAGAAGGTCGGCGCGGGCATTCCCCGGCGTCTTCAAAGATTCTAGAAAATTAGTAACGGTTTCCAATCGAGTTGCCATTTATCACCTCCCTAACGATTTTGATCTATTATCCAGATTCTAGTTTGAGGGTATCAGGAGAAGTTCGGCAATTGGAACATTAATTATCATGCTTCATAGGGCTGTTTTACCAATCGTCGATCCGGCATATATTGGATTTTCATGGGTACTCACGTAAATAATTTGGGCGCGCTCCAAATGAAAGGCGTCGCTGCGTTCAATGAAGGACGCTTGGGGGACGCCGAAATTTACTTTCGGAGCGCGCTGAAAAGCCGGCCGGGCGATGCCGAAACTCATAATAATTTGGGCCAAGTTCTTCGCCGGCAGGGCCAAATAGATGCGGCCCGCGAACAATATTGGTGCGCGTCCAAGGCCGATGCCCAATTCGCCGAGCCGGTGATGAACTTAGGCTTGCTGGCCGCCGCCGAAGACCAATGGAGCGATGCCATCGGATTTTATGCCGAGGCCCTCAATCGACGGTCCAATTATGCCGAAGCTCATTTCAATTGGGCCATTGCACTTGAACGTTTGAACGATCCAACCGGGGCGGAAGGGCATTATCGTCGCGCGCTCAAGTTTCGCCCAGGTTATATCCAGGCGATCAATAACTTGGGCGTTGTCCTGGATGGGAAGGGCGCACACGCGGACGCCGAACAAATCTACCGCGAAGGGCTCGCAATTGATGGGAATGTACCCGAGCTATGGGCGAGTTTGGGGACTTGCCTAAGGGTTGATGGCCGTTTGGACGAAGCAAAAAATGCCTACGATAAGGCGCTGGGCCTCAATCCCGAATTTCCCGAATGCAGGTGGAATTTGTCCCTAATCGAATTGGCGGAAGGTGATTTTGCCGCCGGTTGGGCGAATTACCGCAACCGCCCAAGCGCCAACCGCCAGCTTACCCCTTACCCGCGAGCACCATTTGAAAATTTATCGCCGGGCCGCGTCATTGAAATACTGGGCGAACAAGGGCTTGGCGACGAGTTGTTTTTCCTGCGTTTTGCGGCGGAGCTATCGCGCCAAGGCGCCGCCGTTAAATATCGGGGCGATGATAAACTGCGCTCCATTTGCCGGCGGCTGGATTTTATCGAATGGAATGAAAGCACGGATTTCGGCGCTGCTGTATCCGTTGCCGATATACCTTATCTCATGGGGGCCGGAAATATTCCGCAAACCATCAGACTGCAAGCGGCAAGCGATCGAGTGGTCCAAATGCAAGTACGGCTCGCCGAGTTCGGGCCGCCGCCTTATTTGGGCGTTAATTACCGAGCGGGAATTGATTTGCCGGGATCACTGTTTAAATCCGTTCCGCCGTTCGAACTGGGTTTGTCCATTCGCGACTACCCCGGAACCTTGATTAATATTCAGCGGGGTCCGGAGGAGGGTGGGACGGATCAACTGATCCAAGGCGCCGGCCGCAAAATTTTTGATCTCACCAGCGTCAACGATGATTTAGAATACGTGCTGGCTTTGATGGCGCTTCTGGATCACGTCGCCGGGGTCAGCAATACCAATATGCATTTAAGGGCCGCGGTCGGTGGGTCGGCGCTGGTGCTCGTCGGTCATCCGGCGGAATACCGTTGGATGGCAAATGGCGCTGCCAGCCCTTGGTTTCCAAATTTCGAATTGTTCCGGCAAGAGGCGGATGGATCATGGGAGGGCGCGCTCGGCGCCCTAAGTAGCCGTTTGGCGCAATTGGAGAAACGGTAGGACCATGGCCCCATCTGATGAAATTGAAGGTGACGCAGAGGCCCTCCATCAACAAGGGGCGGCGCTGCACCATGCCGGTAAAGCCATTGAAGCTTTGGTCGTACTCGAACAAGCGGCCGAACAGGCCCCCGATAGCCCAGCCATCATCGCAGATTTGGGTGTCCTTTATCACCTTGCTGGGAATTTGGATGCCGGCGAGGCACGGCTGCGCAGCGCAATTGAATTGGATCCTAAAAATCCGGAATATTATTTCAATCTGGCTCGGCTGCTTAGCGATATTGGAAATTTGGAGGAAGCTGAAGAATGCTATCGGGTATCAATTGAACTCCAACCCGATTTTGCCGCCGCCCATAATAACTTGGGCAATCTATTGAAAGCCGGGGGGCGCTATTCAGAGGCGGAAGTGAGTTACCGCTTGGCTATTGCGGCGGATGGCTCTTACACACCTGCCTACCGTAACCTCGCCGATGGGCTTGAAATGGCGGGCGACCCGCTCGGCGCAGAACAAGCCTATGCTATCGCCCTTCATTTGCGGGGCGATACAGGAACGCGAATTCGGGATGCCTTGGTCTTACCGGTTATTGCAAGCTCGGTGGAAGAAATCGACGCATACCGTCGGCGCATAAAATTGAAGCTGACCGAAATTCTTGAAGACGCCCCCAAATTGACCGATCCGTTGGCAGAGGTCGGCGCCACCAATTTTCAATTGGCCTATCACGGACAAAACGACCGAGATCTGCAATCTCTTCTGGCCCAGGTTTATGAAGCGGCGGCACCTAGTCTTTTATACCGCGCCCCCCATTGTGGCGATTGGCTCGGCGGGATGGAGGGCGGTCCGACTAGAATTGGCTTCGTCTCATCCTTTTTCCACGAACATACAATTGCCCGGCTAAATATCGGTTTGATCGAAGGGCTGCCGCGCCCGGAATTTGAGGTCCATGTCTTTTCCTTCTCCACCGTCGTAGATGCGATGTCCGGGCGCGTCGAAGCTGCGGCGGATTGCTTTACCCGGTTGCCGGCCGATTTGGAATTAGCGCGCGCCGAAATATCCGCCGCCGAGTTGGATTTCCTCTATTACACCGACATTGGTATGGAACCGCTAAGTTACTTTTTAGCATTTTCAAAGCTGGCGCCGATCCAATGTGTGGGGTGGGGGCATCCGGTAACCACCGGTATAGGCGCCATCGATTATTTTATTTCCAGCCACCGTATCGAAAGCAAAAATGCCGATGCCGCCTATTCGGAAAAATTGGTCCGATTGGATGATCTGCCGAGCCTGATTGCAGATCCGGCGCACGGGCGCGGCCAAGGGGCGGGGTCTGATGGCCGCCAGGGCAATATCATCTGCCCACAATCCCTATTTAAATATCACCCCGATTTTGATGCGATTTTGGGTGGCATCCTACGCGCCAACCCGGCGGCGCGGATTTCTTTGATCGGCGGTAGCCGAGACAGTTGGACCAATTTGTTGGATCAACGAATACGCCGCGGTCTTGCCGATGTAGCCGATCGCATTGAATATCAGCCGCGTATGGGAGCCGATGATTATTTTGCATATCTTTCCAATGCGGACGTTGTTTTAGATACGCCGCATTTTTCGGGCGGCATGACTACCAACGAAGCGTTGAGCGTCGGCGCGCCGGTCGTCACCTTGCCCGGCGAATTCATGCGCGGGCGTGTTTCGTTAGGGATATACCGGCAAATGGGATGGCAAGATTGTGTCGCCGAAAACAGTGACGATTATGTCGCCATTGTAACGCGGCTTTTGAATGAGCCGGCTATTGCCAAAGAAGCGCGGGATCAAATCGCAGAAAATCGGCACAAGCTAATCGGTAACAAAAATACGATTAAGCAGCATGTGAAATTTTTCGAGCGCACGATGTTTGAGCATTAAACTATCCGCTTTCAGCGTTTTCCTTTTCGTCTTCATACAATTTTGTCGCAAGGGCGATATAGGTTTCCCCGTCACAGAGCCGTTCAATCAAGTCTGTGTAGTTGCGCTCTACGCGCAGGGCTGTCTCATCTAGTATTTTCTTACCGTCCACTTTTGGCGTGGCACCGGTTTTAACGACCAATTGGCCACCCATCCATAAGGCGTCAAGCCCGGTGCGGAGAAAACAGCTCACGGCGTCTTCATAGGTTTCGACAATGGGCTCGTCCCGGTCGTTGAACGACGTATTGACGAGAAGCGGCACGCCGGTCAATTCACCGAAAGCATCGATGGCGGCATAGTAATCTGGATTAATGTCCTTGGCGACGGTTTGAACCCGGCAACTTCCGTCGGCGTGGGTAACGCAAGGCACGATACCCCGGTGAGACGCGGAAACTCGGCCGGCGACGACCATGAACGGGCTATTGGCGGGGGTGTCGAAAAATTCAGGCGGCCGGTCTGCGCGGCACGATGGCGCGAACGGGCGAAACCCTTCGCGGTGCTTAATGCCATGGTTGAGCCGTTCTTTCATATCGGCGGGCCTTGGGTCTGCGAGGATGCTCCGATTTCCAAGCGCGCGCGGTCCATATTCGCTGGCGCCGGCAATACGCCCGATGATCGTGCCGCTAGCCAGCAATTGGGCAATTTCTTCGGGTCCGGTTGGGTGCGCTTCCAACTGCCAAGTCTCGGCGAGGTTGGTGACATCCGGTTCGGTCAAGGGGCGCCCCAAATAGGCATGGGCCATGTGCCATTTTTTTTCCCCACCCGATGAATAATATCCGGATAGGGCGCAGCCGAGCGGGATGCCTTCATCCGATGCCGCAGGTTGGATGAAGACATCGCGAAACAGGCCGCTTTCCATGATCTTGCGGTTGATGATGCAGTTGAGCGCCGCGCCGCCTGCCAGGCATAAATTCTTGGCGCGGGTTTTCTTGCGTGCGAGCCACGCAAGATAAAGAATGTCCTCTTCCAAAGTCTGCTGCGCTTGGCGGGCGAGATTGCAGAGGCGGCTTTGAACAATGTCGCCATCGTCGCCGCCATATGCTTCCATCTCCCGCATGCCGAAAACAGTTTTATCGTGATTGATTATGAAGTCATCAAAGCGTTCGGGATCGGGGTTGAAAATATCTTCGATCTCAAATTGATGGGCGTAACCGGCAAGGGCCATTGTCTGGCCGGCGCCGAATATATCGTAGCCAAGTAATTCAGATACCCGGTCATATAGGAACGATGAATTGACGAAGCGATCTTCACGTCTTTTTAGTTTTTTACCGTTTCTATAGGTATTACCCAAATAGCCAAGCCGGTCGATGGTGGTAAGCGCGCCGCCTGTTCCATGATAGATGCCGGTGCCGCCTTCGGCGATGAGCACAGCGGCCTCATTGAAGGGGCTGGCGTAATAGGCGCTGGCGGCGTGGGCGTCCACATGGTTGATCCAGTGCACGTTTGTGCCGCTGAAATCGATGCTTTGTTCAGCAAGGTAGTTCCAACGGTGATTATCGTCATAGCGTGGTTGATACCGATTAAGCGCATTTTCGTAACCGAATTGCGATCCCTGTTCGGGCCAGGTTTCCATATGTTTGTCGATACAAACCAAATCCACCTGATCGAGCGAGCTAAGCCCTAAGCAATCCAGGCAATAGGAAATGGACATTAATGGATAAGCAAAAGAGTGCTTGCGCCGGTTGAGGCGCGCTTCGGATATAGCATGGACAACCAACTCGCCGCTCTCATCTGAAATGATGGCGGCGCCGGTGTCGTGGCTATGGCATTTGAGTCCGAGAACGATCATTATTTCAGGAATAAATTTACACCGGCGAGTATCACTAAGTCATTAATTAGGTGATGTCCCGGCTGATTACCGGTCCTTGGCGTGGCTGCAAAAATGTGGGAAAACCCCGGCATGCAATTACTATCAAAACAGGATGGCCGCGCGGCCGCCGCGCTCGATCGGAACGCCCGCGTGTTAAGTATTTGGCTTTTTACCGTGGCGGCAATGGTTTTTATCATGGTCATCTTGGGTGGATTGACGCGCCTGACCGGTTCCGGCTTATCGATGGTGGATTGGCGCCCAATTAGCGGCTGGCTGCCACCGCTCAATGAGCATGATTGGCGCGCCGTATTTGATCTATATCGTCAAATACCACAATACAGTGAAATCAATTCCGGCATGACCGTTGATGAGTTCAAATCCATATTTTGGCTGGAATATACCCATCGCCTGTGGGGCCGGGTTATTGGTCTCGCCTTCGCGCTGCCGTTTTTGTATTTCGCCTTTAGGCGCATGTTTGACTGGCGCTTAGGAAGGCAGTTGCTCGTCATGTTTGCGCTTGGCGCGCTCCAAGGAATCCTCGGCTGGTTCATGGTAAAGTCGGGTCTGACCGAGCGCACAGATGTCAGCCAGTACCGCCTGGCCTCTCATTTATCCGCGGCCGTGTTGATCTACGCCTATATCCTATGGGTCGCGCTTGGCCTTTATAATGGCCGCCGCCGGTGGTCCAGGCCGGCCGGCCGGGGTGGGTTTGCCTTCTATACGGCGTTTGTTGTCATTTGGCTGGCGGTGACCATGTTTTGGGGCGGGCTGGTTGCCGGTCTCGACGCCGGATTAACCTACAACACATTTCCTCTCATGGATGGCCGCTTCATTCCAGATGGGTTGCTCCTTGAGGAACCGGTGATTATCAACTTTTTCGAAAACATTGCGGCTGTTCAGTTCACGCACCGACTATTGGCGGAAGGGGCTTTAATTTTGATATTTGCGCTCTGGCTCTGGGCGCGTCGATTGCCCCTTGGAAGCCGGGCGCATATTGCGTTTACCTTCTTAAGTCTTATGGCGGCGGTGCAATTTATTCTTGGTTTGGCGACATTAATATTGGTTGTGCCCATCCCGCTCGCCGTCGCACACCAAGCCGGCGCATTTATCTTGCTGGCGTTCGCTCTGTGGGCGC
>JABMOP010000186.1 GCA_013204125.1 Rhodospirillales bacterium
ACAACTGAACCAAATATTCGCTCCGTTTAAACGGCTCCACGGCCGCGACGAATATCCGGGAACGGGGATCGGCCTGACGATGGTGCAAAAAATTATCGAACGCCACGGCGGTGTCGTTTGGGCTGAATCGGAGCCCGGAGAGGGATCAATATTTCGCTTCACTCTTCCTCATTCAGAAATCTCAGAAAAACCATCCCAACAAGGCGTAGTATCCAATGAATATCCTAGTCCCCGCTAGAGCAGTTATCCTTCTTGCCGAAGATAACTTGGCCGACCAACGTTTAATCGAACGAGCCCTCCACATTGTGAGCATCGAGGTGGATCTTCACATCGTCGCCGATGGCGAAGATGCGATAAGGTACCTTCGGAACGAGGGCGCCTATTCGGACCAAAAAATCCACCCGCGCCCCAACCTCGTTCTTCTCGACATGAACATGCCGCGCATGAACGGCAAGGAAGCGTTGCGGGCCATACAGTCCGACTCCGATTTAAGAACGATTCCGGTGGTCATGCTGACAACATCCCTACAGAAAACGGATATTGCCGAATCCTATGCGCTGGGTGTCAACGCATATATCGCCAAACCTGCGGACATTGAAAAATTTTACCTGGCGATCAAGCGATTGGATGAATTCTGGTTCGACCTCGTTTGCCTGCCGGGAAAGGTATCTCGCACTACGGAGATTGCATGATGGAATACAAAATCCTGATTATCGATGACAATGCGGCCGATTGCCGGTTCCTGAACCGGTTATTGGAAGACTTATGCAATTGGCGGCTTACGGTCGAATGTTGCAGCGATATCGCCGAAATCAACAAAGTCTTTTTTGACTTTCAGCCCGATATCACCTTTGTCGATTACCGGTTGGGCGCCGCATCGGGTACCGAGGTCATTGAACTGTTAAGCGATGCCGAGGCCAATACCGCCTTCATTCTACAGACCGGCCAGGGCGACGAGCGGGTGGCAACAGAGGCGCTGCGGGCCGGTGCCATGGATTATTTGGTAAAGAGCGATTTATCGGCGGAATCGCTAGGCCGTTCCCTGCGTTACGTCATAAACCGCCGGGAAATGAATAACGAGCTAAAGCGCCACCGCGATGATTTGGATCGTCTGGTGCAGGAGCGGACGGCCGAGGTAAGGATACTGTCCGAAGCCGTCGAACAGAGCCCAGTATCAGTGCAAATTGCCAATTGTAATGGCGATATTATTTATATTAATCCGCAGACCCTCCGTGATACCGGATCGGTCGAGGCGGAGCTGGTTGGGGAGAATCTGGAAACCCTTCTTGTCGGCGCGTGTTCCAACGAAACCAACGAAGATGTCTGGGGTTTGATCACATCGGGCAATACTTGGCGCGGCGAAAGCAAAGGCCAACGCGCAAATGGCGCCACCTATTGGAAACGTCTTGCCGTTGCTCCGGTCAACGAGCCTTCGGGAGCAATCGCAAATTATGTCCTGATCGCCGAAGATATCACGTCGGAAAAAGAGCTCGAAGAAGAGTTGCGCGAACGTTCCCGCCAACTTGAAGCGGCCCTTAGCCAGGAGAAGCAATACAATACGCTGCAGCGAGACTTCATGTCCTTGGTCTCCCACGAATTTCGAACACCCATGGCCATTATCGATGGTGTGGCGCAGACCCTGCTCCGACGCATAGATCGGCTGACAACGGAAAACATAACCGATCGTCTCCACAAGGTGCGTTCCTCCATCAAGAGCATGAACGACCTCATTGACGGCGGCCTCAAGGTCACAGAAATAAATGCCAACCGCTCGCCAACCGATCTCACCGAATGTGATCTCAAATCGATGATCCAGGGTTGCAGCCAATTTCAGGAAAGCGGCATAAAATTGCCGGCGCTTGAATTACAGCTGGATGGCTTGCCGACCCACATTCAAGCAGATCCCGGTTCGCTGGAAACGGTTTTCAACGCCTTGATAGGCAACGCCGCCAAATACGTCTCTAACGTTCCAGCCATCAAAATTATCGGCACCGTCGACGGAGATGAAGTCGTCATCGCCTTTGAAGATAATGGTGTATGCATCCCGGGGGACGAACTGCCCCGAATATTCGAACGGTTTTATCGAGCCTCAACGTCTATCGGACGCGGCGGCATCGGGGTCGGCCTCTATATTGCCAAGGAGCTTTTGGCAAAAATGGGTGGCTATATCTGCGTCGAAAGCGAAGTCGGCAAAGGATCGACGTTCACCGTATATCTGCCTGTTCGCGAAAAGCCGCCTGCAGGCATTAAAACCGACAAGACATTTGTGGCTGAAGATACGAGCGCCGAACGACCAAGGTTCTATACCGGCGGAAGCGGCCTTAATTCTCGGCCTGTCGAACGCCTGGAGACAGCCCAATGATAGAAATGAATTTTGAAAAAGTGCGCATCGTTGTTGGCGAACCGGATAGCCGGATCAGCACGGGGCTGCGCCACGCTCTGCAATCACAAGGGTTTCGATCAATTGAAATCACCAATTCGTTCAGTGATATTGAAAGCGCCTTGCTAACCAACAGCGCCGACCTGATCCTCACGGAAGTGCAGCTTGAAGATGGCGACGTATTTGACTTGGTCCGGAGATTAAGGAATTTCGAAATCGGCGATAATCCGTTCGTCGTGACCATGGCCACTGCCGATTCTCCGGACAAAGAATGTATCAATCGGGTTCTTGATTCAGGTTTTGACGATCTCATCATCAAGCCGTTCTCAACGGGCGATCTTCTAAAACGATTTGTACGTTTCGCGCGAAAGCGTAAGCCCTTTGTTATTACCAGGAGCTACATCGGGCCAGACCGTCGCCTGGTGCCGCGCCCGGGGGCCGGATCGGCACCGTTGATCGATGCACCAAATCCTGTATTTGCCAAAGCCCACTCCGACCAACCGCAGAATGAATTCAAAAAACTCGTTGAGGCCACGGTGGATATGATTAAGGCCCTCCGCATCGAAAGTATGGCTGAACAAGTAAAATGGTTGGTGGAAAGGATCATGCCGACCTGCCTCGACGATGCAATCGGCAGTGACGCAATAAACCATCTCGCTGAATTAATCGAAGCCTGCGCCACCATCGCAAGCGCACTCGCCGAATCTCCCCTGGCAAGTGAGGCAATTACATTTTCAACCATTTCCGACATTGCACAGAAAATTCAATCATCACCCAGCAAACCTAATGTCGATCATTTTGATCAATTGTATGCGGCCACTAATTTGATCGACGAATTTGTACTTGGGGAAAAATCAGCAGCTTGATTTTTGTTCCTGGAATAATTTTAAACACCGAAAAAATTCTGTTGGAGAAACACATGATCGATATTACCCAAGATTTTGAAGCCTTACTGACGACGTCGCAATCCACAGGCGCGCTCCTTCAGAACGCCACGGTGCACATCGTCGAAGATGATCCCGATCTGCAGGAAATATTTGCCGAGAATTTTGCCACGGTCGGCTTGAACACCAAAACCTACAGCGATGGCCGCGACTTTTTGGACAGACTCCCCGGCGATGGCGCCGGTTGCGTGTTCATCGACATCCGTATGCCGGGGATGTCGGGTCTCGAATTGCAGGACCGGCTTCAGTCCTTGGCGTTGCTTCTTCCCGTTATCATGATGAGCGGCCACGGCGATATTTCCATTGCGGTCCGCGCCATGAAGGCGGGCGCTTTCGATTTCATCGACAAGCCGTTTAATCTGCAAAACGCATTGGAGATTGCACAACGGGCAATTGCCCATAGCATTCGAATAAATATGGAATTCAACCGCAAAAAGCAGGAGAAGGAAATTGTGAACATGTTGAGTGCCAGGGAACGCCAGGTGCTCAATCACGTGTTGGCGGGGGATAAAAACAAAAATATTGCCGAACTATTGGGGATTTCCATTCGCACCGTTGAGGTGCATCGCGGAAAAATGATGCGGAAAATGAATGTCGGCTCCATGGCCGAACTGGTGCGCGCTAGCGCGATGGCGCAATAAAGCGGTTAGCGATCGTCTTGAAAGCGAAACGATCCACATAGGTGCGACCGAACTGGCAAGGAACGTTCGGACCCGGTCGCGCCTCCTCCGCCAATTTCCCGCCCCTATTCCGGCACGACCACGTTGATGATCGGCAGATCATGTTCCTGTCGCCAAGCCGGAGCCATTTCTGGACAGCTCCTGGCGCGACGACATCGATGTTTACTTCTGTGATCCGCAAAGACCTTGGCAACGCGGATCCAATGAGAACGCCAATGGCCTTCTTATTGTTGGTGACGATCAGCTATTTCGCAATCGCTTAGGCCGGGCGAGCTAAGCGCTACCGGATTTGCCGGCATACTCCT
>JABMOP010000187.1 GCA_013204125.1 Rhodospirillales bacterium
ACCCATTACCTGGAAGAAGCAGAACAGCTTTGCGACGAAATCGCCATAATAAATCACGGTCGGCTGGTCACCTGTCAGAAGACCGAGGACTTACTGCAAACCTTGGATTCCAAGGAATTGATCCTTACCATCGACCAGGATTTGGCGGATATTCCAAGCCAATTGTCTGATTTCAATGTAACGCTTGAAGGCGAGCGAAATTTGGTTTTTCGCGTGCCGCCTGCCCAAGTTCCAGTAGATGCAATCCTAACGGCGCTCAGCGATATAGGTTTAGGGGTCGTCGATTTGGTGACCAAGCAATCTGATTTGGAAGACATATTTCTGATGCTAACCCGCGAAAACAAAGATAGCGGCATCAGCAACGCCCGATGACCACCCGTGCGCCTTTTCGTGCGTTGGTGTTGTGTTTGATCCTTGCCGCCTGCGCGCCCGGCGTGAATTTGCCGGGGCCGCCGATCCAAGCGCCGGCATTGACGCCAACTGCGATCAGAACGAATGACGGGGCAATTTTACCGCTCAGGGTGTGGCCAAGCGACGGCACCCCCAAAGCTATTATCCTCGCCCTGCATGGTTTCAACGATTACAGCAGTTTTATAGATGCGGCGGCAAAATATTGGTCGGCGCAGGGATTACAAGTTTATGCATATGACCAACGCGGTTTCGGCGAAGCGCCGGGACATGGCCTTTGGCCGGGGACGAACGCGCTTACCGATGATCTCGGGCAAGCCGTAAAACTTCTTCGTGCCCGCCATTCAGGGACGCCGTTTTATATTCTGGGTTTGAGCATGGGCGGCGCGGTAACAATGGCATCTCTGGCCGGCAACAAAAAGCCGCCCGCCGATGGCGCCATATTAGTTGCGCCCGCGGTTTGGGGGCGAAGCACCATGCCATTCTATCAACGGTGGGCTTTGTGGATTGCGGCGCACACGGTGCCCTGGATGAAATTATCGGGACGCGGGCTCAACATTACGCCTTCCGACAATATTGAAATGTTGCGGGCGCTGGGGCGTGATCCGCTGGTTATTAAAAAAACGCGGATCGATACCATTTGGGGCCTCGTAAACCTGATGGATAAGGCGCTCGCTTCGGCGCCGAGGTTTGATGCGCGGGCGATGATCGTTTATGGCGACAACGACGAAGTTATTCGTAAAGCGCCAACTGAGAAGATGTTATCCGCCCTGCCACAATCGAGCGCAGCAAATCGCCGTCTTGTTCGGTACGCCAACGGCTACCACATGCTTTTACGCGATCTAGAGGGCAAGAAGGTTTGGCAAGATATTCTCGATTGGATTGAGAGCGGCGCAAACGCGCCTTAATCAATGGGCGCGGCGCAAACGCGCCTTAATCATTGGCCGTGCGCACTTTACCGTAAGCCGGGCTTAAGTTAAGGTGCGCGCGCCTTCGAGCAGGTTACCAATGCGCCCGTAGCTCAGCTGGATAGAGCGTCGGCCTCCGAAGCCGAAGGTCACAGGTTCGAATCCTGTCGGGCGCACCAAATTTTTCATCCGCTCAAGGCGTAAAGTGCCATCCCGCGCAGGTGCCCGGGAAAGAATTTTTGGAATTGGCGCTCGAAAACAATATATATTAGAAATATAATTTTAATTTCCCTTATCATAATATAAGCATATACCCTAGTTTAAATAGAGGATTTTCCCAGCAGAAATAACCTGCGGCAAGGACCATTTTTGGATTAGACAGGCGCAGGACCCTTCTGTAACTGAACGAAACAGCCAAAAATCAGGCGAGAGGCCGGATTTTAGGATGCTATAATCATATTCTCGGGGGTGGAAAATTAACTTTGGTAGCCGAACGGGGCAGCGCCTCCAATAATCCCAATAATCCGAACTACCTTTCCTCGTGGAACAGTGGCATCCACGAAATGGATTTGGCACGGATTTTCGAACTTTCGTCCGACATGGTTTTCCTGTGCGAAGGCGACCGTGTTGTCTTCATGAATTCGTTCGGAAGACGCGTATTATTGGGAAATGAAGGCAACCCTATATCAGGGCGATCGTTCAGTGATTTTTTGGCGCCGGACTATGCACCCATATTCGAGAATCTATCGGGCCTAGCATCCGGTTTGGGTGACGCTGAATCAATTCCTCTTAAATTACAAACGTCCGAGGGTGTCTTGATCAGTGCCGATGTCAGCTTCTTCGAAGCCGAGGATTTCGGCCCCGGCATGCTGGTCATCACGGCCCATGACATTACCGACCGCGTGCGCCTAACCGAAGGTATTCAGAGAAGCGAAGCGCGTTACCGGATGCTCATCGAACAATCGCAAAATATGTTCTGCATCTGTGACGATGGAGTGCTGAACTATGTAAATAGCGCCGGCATAAAATTGATGCGCGGCGAGAACGAGAAGCAATTTATCGGCACATCCTTTTTCAAAATTATCCATGACGACTTTGTGGAAATTATCAAAGAGAATTTGGGCGACATTCTGGCCGACCAAGAACCCTTGTTGGTCAAACTGGTTTGTCTCGATGGTTCGATCCGCGATGTGCGAATGAATTTTAATAAACTCGATGAATCCGATGGTAGAAAATTCATGATCGAGGCGCAGGATGTTACTTTACAAAATCAGGCCGCTGTCGATCTCTATCGATCTAACCTGATACTCAAAACCCGGGTCGAAGAATTGTTCAAGGCAAAAGAGCGCGCCGAATCGTCTGACCGCGTCAAAAGCCATTTCCTCGCTAATATGAGCCACGAGCTTAGGACGCCTCTCAACGCCATCGTTGGCTTTTCCGATTTGATGCGGAGCCAAACATTCGGTGATTTGGGCTCGGAAAAATATGTCGAATACGCCAAGCATATTCACCAGTCCGGCGCCCATTTATTGCGGATTATTAGCAATATTCTGGAAATATCCAACAGTGAAACCGGCGACCAAATTGTCGATGAAACCTCGGTCAATTTGAACAATGCCGTCGAAAGCTGCCTGGAAATAACCCGCGACCGCGCCAAGCAAAAAAATGTCCAGATGATATATAGCCCAACATCCAAAAATACGGCTATTCGCGCAGATTCCGCTAAATTACGGCAGATACTGCTTAATCTTTTATCAAACGCCATTAAATTTACCGAACCCAAGGGCACCGTTACAATCGAGTACGACACCAACGAGGACAATCAAATTCTGGTCCGCGTTACCGATACCGGCATCGGAATTGAGCAGGAAAATATTTCGCAGATTCTGTCACCCTTCGCGCAAGTCGAATATGATAGCCTGACGCGCAGTTACGAAGGCGCCGGACTTGGATTATCTATCGTCAAATCCTTTGTCGAGCTGCACGGCGGTCAATTGAAGATCGAGAGCGAGAGCGGCAAAGGCACGCAGGTAACCGTGTTCTTTCCCGCCGAACGTACGATTGGCAACGGCGGCGGCAAGAACCCTCCCGCTTAAGCTTGAACTACCCGGCCTCGTTATCCGACGACAGCGGCGTCCGCGAGGCGGCGCCCAACGATGCTTCCCGCCTCGCCACATAGGTGGTTGCCAGAATTATCATGCCGCCACCGATAATCGTCCAGGTATCAGGGACTTCGGAGAAGAATATATATCCGAAAAGCGCACCCCAAATAAGACGGGTGAAATTCACCGGCTCCAAAGCACTGATATCGGCCAATTGCAGCGATTTCATAAGGGAAAAATGCGCGGCGCTTAACAATATGCCAATGACAATCAACAGGATGTATTCTGTAGGCGTCGGCCACACCCAAACGAACATCGCCGGAACCAGACAAACCGGCGCCATGACCCCCATCAAGTACAAAACGGAGGTGGCGTTGCCCTCGGTCCCGGCAAGGGATTTGGCGATCAATCGTTGAAAGGCGCTAAGCACGACCGTAAGGAGGGCCAGCCACACACCCAGGCTGATATCCTGAAACCCGGGGCGCATGACGACAATCGCGCCAAGGGCGCCGAAGGCGAGCGCCAGCCAGCGTCTCGGCCCCACATGTTCACCCAGAAAAAATATGGCGCCAACGGTGACTGCCAAGGGCGTCATAAGGTTCAGCGCCGTCGCGTCAACAAGGGGCAACAGGGTCAAAGCTGTAAACCACGCTAATATAGCAACACCGTTACAGAGGCCCCGGGCAAGATGCGCGCCCAATCGTTTGGTATGAAATACCGCGGCCCCGTGCCGGAATGTTGTCGGCAAGAACACCAGAAAGCCGAAAAATACACCGAAAAATGTGGTTTCCATCGGATGGACGTGGTTGGCGATTTTGCGCACGATGACCCACAAAACCGCCAGCAAAGCGGAAAACAGCACCGCATAGAAAACAGCCAGCATGCCGGCGGGTGAAGGCAATGGGCGATTGGCAAGCCGGGTCTCAGTATTCACCAAGAATCTCCAAAATATTCGGATGACTGTGATGCGCGCCGTAAATCGCGGCGCCAGGGATTGGATTTGGTCCCCATTATCCAGCGCGCCGGCGGATATTGCCAGACTGGATTAACAGATGCGGAAAATGCGGGCAAAAAAATACCGGCCCAACAGGGCCGGAGGTCTTGAGGAGGAGGATCAATGTCGCGGGGAGGTCCAATCCCCTGATCTGGAAACCACTATAGCAACCGAAGCTCGAAGCCGCTGTGATGAGGATCACAGGTGTCAAAATAATTTAAGACGTTTGGCGGTGCCGCGCTGCGGTCGCCCGATGATACGAAAAGCCGCCGCCGGATTGGGGGAGCGCATAGCGAAACGGCGCGGCAAGCCCTGGTTGCGGGATCAAGGGGCAGTGAATACGAACGAACTTGTCAATAAAATCAGCAATGTCTTGTAATTGAACAAATTGATTAGAATCGGGCTTGTCCGGCGAATCTTTAATGCTGATTGCGATATCGGATGCGGCGGAGAAAGTGATGCTTTCGCTCACCATCGGGGTCTCGGCAATGGCAACCAATGTCGCCGCGCAGATTTCTATCATTTCGGTTAAATAGCCGTCGATTTCTTTACTGATTTGATCGTCCAAGCCGCTGGGTAATATTCTTTCCACCAACCAGACGATCTGCCCGGCATAACACCCGATGCGATAGGCCTTTAATAATTCCGTTGCCTCGCCCACCAGTTTTTGAAATTCCTGCGGCGGTTGGGCTTCAATAGCTTTGGAATAAATTGAATTGGGTGCTTCCACCATCGGTGCGGCCTTGGCATCCGGGCGCGGGCGAAGGCGGCGATCGGGTCCGATATAGTCTCTTGTGATGACAAACGGTTTTCGCCCATGTGCCAGGCGTGAAATCCGTTTCATAAGATCATCGGTGGAAAACGGTTTCACAATTGTATCGTCAAAACCGGCGTTTAAAATTCGATTGATACATTCCTTGTCCGGAACTTCAACCGTCGCCACGACCATGGCAAACGGATTGTCGCCGATCTCCATATTTCTTAAGTTCCGCACTAATTCGAAGACGTCGCCGCCTTCGAGATTGACGTCCGTAAGGATCAGATCGGCGCTGTTGGTTGCCACGGCATTTTCGATATCTTCGAACGCGTTGGTAGTCTTTATGGACCCAAAGCCATGAGTTTTTAGCGCATCGCGGAGGCCCGTGCCGATGGTGTCGTCCGGATCGCCGACTACAATGCTGACGTTTTCAAAATTTGGCTCTGTCATGCTGCCACCATTATTCAACGCGGAGACCATTTTTTGGCTGCGATCAGAGCGTCAAGGATATCGGAATCGTTACCTTAGATATTGGCCTTAAATTTCAATATTCAATCAAATTTATCCGGCGTGAGGGCGGCCTGCAGGCGCAATAGAGAAACATCACAGTGCCACCGGCATTTTTACCGATTGTTAATTTTTTAAATGCAAAACAATGGCTCAAACCAGGGGATTTGTTTTATGGAAATTGTTTATGTTTTATTGGTCGTATTCACCGGCCTTACGGCTTGCGCCTATATTTTAGAATGATTTTTCGCAGTAAAAAAATAATTATCTTCCGCCTTCCAAAGAGCTTGCGGGGCAATCCTTAAAAACTATATCAGCAATGGAAAGCAGGTGCCGAATTCGGGCCGGCAATCCATAATTGTTTGAGCCCGGCCACGGTTGGCGGGCTCATTAACCCGTATCGCTTTTTAGGAGGATATGTCATGCGTAGCTATGATTTCTCACCCCTTTTTCGTTATTCCGTAGGCTTTGATCGCCTCGAGCGTCTGCTCGATCATTCCAGGGAGCGCGCCGAGAGCGCCCCCGGGTATCCGCCGTATAATATAGAATCGGTAGACGAAAATGCCTATCGGATCACCATGGCCGTTGCCGGTTTTCGTGAAGACGAGCTTGATATCATCATCAAAGAAAATGAATTGTCGATATCAGGCCGCGCCGGACAGTCGGACGGCGAAACCCAATATCTGCACCGCGGCATTGCCACTCGGTCGTTCGAACGCCGTTTTGATCTCGCCGACCATGTGAAAGTAACCGGCGGCAATCTGGATAACGGTATTCTCACCGTCGATCTGGTGCGGGAAGTTCCCGAAGCCTCGAAACCGCGCAAAGTGGAAATTACCAAGGCGCCGGCACCGGCGCTTGGCGGTCCTGTCGGCAAACAATTGGGCGACGGCGACAAAAAAGCCGCCTAATTTGCATTTGAGTATCAATAGAGAAAGCGCGGCTTCGGTCGCGCTTTTTTTATATGCGCGGTTTTTTAAACGCGGCCTGGCTAAGGACGCGTTTAAACTGCATGACCTGTTTGAACACTGTGAGGCGATCTTCGACGGAATTTTCGATCGAAAGAATCAACTCGGGCTCGCCGGTTGCGGTATTGCGC
>JABMOP010000188.1 GCA_013204125.1 Rhodospirillales bacterium
ACCCGGCACATCCTCCTCCAGCAGTCGGCTCGCCTGGCGGAACGGGGCTGGGTGATGAACGTCGGCATGGAACCGGAGTTCATGCTGCTCGCTCGCCGACCGGATGGAAAATACGGTCCCGCCGACGATGGAAACGATGGACAGGCGACCGGGGACTTTCGAAATCATCTTATCGATGGCGCCGATGGCCTTGAAGGCGACGCCGGTCTGCAAAAGAATTTCGCCCATCAGCAAAAACAGCGCGATCGGCGCGAAGGTGAATTTGATGGCATTGTGAAATTCCAAAGGCATGAATACGAGACCGATATCGCCTTGGATGAAAAGCGCAGTGCCCAGCACATTGGCGGCAAAAAAAGCCAAGGCCACCGGCAGCCCTAGGAACATAGCAAAGCAGACGGTGCCGAGAAGAAGAGACAGGGCCAGATACCATTCCATCGCTTAAAACCCGGCCTTGGCGAGGGCGATCTCTTCGCCGACCAAAATTTTCTTGGCGCGCAACATACGCATGAAAAATTCGATAGCGAGGAGGGCGAAGGAAAAGGCGAAAACAGCCATCATATACCAATTGGCGATGCGAAGATCTTTATCCGGGAGGGTGGCATCCTGAAACTCGATTATCGTGGCGCGGACGCCATAAAAACAAATAAGCAGGCACAGCGCGCCGCCGGCGCCATCGAGGATTTTTTCCCACCGGAGTGCTAATTTCTTTGGCAGCGCCGAGGTCAGGACATCGACACGCACATGGGCGCCTTGTTGCAAGACCCAGGGCGTGCAGATGAACACACCCACATAGAGCGTGTATTCGATGCCCTCGTTCAGCCACCAGATGCTGCCCCAATGGGCCTTCACCAATAGAAGGTTGAGTGGAATCAGAATAGCGATCAGGCCGATGGATATGGCCACCAGAACTGCCAGGAAATGAACGGTGCGGTCAAATCCCGCCTCGAACGTATCGAATGGTTTTTTCATCTATTCAGAAATAAGCGAATTGGGGGACCGGTAGGCCGGTCCCCTGCATCGCCGATAGATATTTGGTTACTTGGTGAATAGTTTTTTGAGCGCCGGTCCGTGTACGGGGCTGCGTTCAATAACTTCATTCCATCCTTCGGTCTCGGCCGTTTTTAGCCAGAACTTGGCATCCTTGCCGGTGAAGTTGATGGCTTTCAGGCCTTGCTTCAGCGTCTTGGCGTTTTGTGCGTCCAACGTGGCCTTGAAGCCAGGGTGCGTAGACTCGGATCGCGTCTCGAATTCCAACCCCACTTTGGTCAGGAGATCACGCTGCGCCTTGCTCAGGGACTTCCATTTTTTCAAATTTGCTAGGGTGTGCAGGGACGCGTGGTAGAAGCCCGGCTCGA
This sequence comes from Rhodospirillales bacterium, assembly GCA_013204125.1. GTDB lineage: Bacteria > Pseudomonadota > Alphaproteobacteria > Rhodospirillales > UBA2165 > JABMOP01. Next base: position 1,356 of record JABMOP010000188.1, read on the forward strand.
CGCGGTATTTTGTCACCTTGACCCAGGATGGAACCCAGCCTAATGCCGGCCAACCATATCCTTGAACCGTTCCGTTTTCCATCAAGGTATAAATTTGGGGTAGGGCCGCTTGCTGCACGGTGGCGCCCAATTTCTTGAAGAAGGCTGTGTACACCGGCGCCACCCGAAGGTTGAGGCCGGTCAGGTCGGGTTTGGAGATGGGCTTGCTGAGCCACAGGTGGAAGGGGCCGAAATCATGGTGGCGGGCAACGTAATGGATGTTCTTCACCGCCAACAGTTTTTGTACGTAATCCAGGCCGCCATTGGTGCGCAATTTGGCATAAGTGTGGTTGGAGAACCGCAAGACCGGCGCTTCCGGTATGACATTTCCGAAATAGGATTCCGGGCAGCCGACAATGTCATAGGCGCCGCGTGCCATTTTCTGGACCAGGGTGAAGGGGCTACCGATAGCCGGCGCGCCGCCCACCAATTTTATCTGCACCACGCCTTTGCCGCGTTGGTTAACAGCGCTGATGTATTTTTCCCATGGCTTCGAAACTGGACTTCCCGCCGGGAAACAACTGGCGCCGTTTAAGGTGACTTCCGCCGATTGTACCGGCGCGGCAACTAACCCGAGCGCTGTTGCAGCAATTACAGCCGCTAAATAACTGTGTTTGATCGTCATGGTAATATTTCTCCCTGAAATGATATTAAAAATTCTTTCCGGCGGATATTTTGTTCCGGCGATATTTTTTAAAGGCCATTAGAACCCCTTGAGTGCCAAATTATAGTGAGATTTGTCAATGAACGATAGGGGGCGGCGTTAATCTTTGTCAGGTTCCGCCAGGCGCTCCTTCGACCCGTTCAACGCGGCAAAGAAGCGCCCGTAATTGATAGGTTCCCATTTGCGGATCGAAAGGCGGTTTGACGCTGGTGAGAACGTTGGCGTTGGATTTCCACACCCCATATTCGGGGGCCGGGTCTTCGGGGAACCACCATCCAAACTCGGTGTGGATGACACGGGGATCAATTCCGGTTGTTAATTTGGCTATTTGCCGGATTTTACCGCGCGCGGTTTCGATCCACATCCAATCGCCGTCTTCGATGCCGTGTTCGGCGGCGGTATCGGGGTGAATTTCGGTGATCGGCTGCTTGGCCCCCTTACGAGTGGATTTGATTTGGCGGTGCTCGGAGTTGAAGAAGAACGGATTGCGGGCGCCGGTGGTCAATATGAGAGGATAATCCTTGGCCAGATCCGGTGTCGATAGAGGGCTTTCCGGCGGCTCGGCGTAGCTCGGAAGGGGATCGTAGCCCATATCCTCAAATCTGGTGGAATAAAGCTCGATCTTGCCGGTCGGCGTCTTGAAGCCGTCGGTCTCGTATTTCCGATATTTCATCGGTGGCTGATAGTAGC
>JABMOP010000189.1 GCA_013204125.1 Rhodospirillales bacterium
GTGTCGGCAGCCGATTGGTCGAAGGGGTCGCAAAGAAAACTGCAGATGATTTCTTTGGTAAGTTTACCGCAATCGTCGGCGAAGGCGGCGCGGCGCCTGACACTGCCCCGGCAGCACCCGAGAAAACACCAAGCAATGGCGGCATCTCGCCCTGGGTATGGGGCGTCGGAATTGTCGCCGTGATCGTTATTTTATGGGCGGTTTTCTCAGGTTGATCGGGGCCGAAGTTTTCAGCCATTTCTTGGGTAGTTCAAGTAAACGCCTCAAATAACTGAAATATCACGAAAAGTTTAACTCAATAAGATCGGTTTGGGACGAATTTGCTTGCTTTTTGAGCAGATATTCCATAGTATACCCGACTATACCGGTAGAGATCGCCAAATTTGGGATTTCGGATCCGGCTCACCAGTCCATGGTGGATGGTGCAACAATCTGGCAGGCATATTGCTTCTTACGGAGGATGTGGCCAATGAATAAGACCCTTCACTTTAGTCCCGTTTAGGCACTGAAATAAAGCGGCACGATGCTGCATGTGTTGAGTTCGGCGTAATTCGTAGATCGTTGCCGACAAGTTGCAGCGCTTTGTAATAACCACGTGTGCGTCCGAGATATCGGGCGCAAGCCGATTACGGGAGTCATACAAATGGCAGTTAATACCTTACCAATTTTATCCAGCGAAGGCGGGCTTTCCCGCTATTTGAACGAAATTAAGGCGTTTCCAATTCTTACCGCTGAAGAAGAATATATGCTGGCGAAAAGTTACCGCGATTATGACGAGCCGGATGCCGCCCATAAGCTGGTGACCAGCCATCTGCGGCTGGTTGCGAAAATGGCTATGCAGTACCGGGGATATGGTCTGCCGGTTGCGGATTTGATTTCCGAAGGCAATCTGGGCCTGATGCGGGCCGTCAAGAAATTCGAACCAGACAAGGGTTTTCGCCTTTCCACCTATGCCATGTGGTGGATTAAGGCATCGGTGACCGAATATATCCTGCGCTCCTGGTCGTTGGTAAAAATGGGCACGATGTCGGCCCAGAAGAAAATGTTCTTCAGTCTGCGCAAGGCAAAGAAAAACTTAGGGATTATGGATTCGGGCGAACTTAATATTGATGAAGCCGAAACCTTGGCGACCCAATATGGTTTGCCGGTCGAGCAAATCGCCCACATGAACCGCCGCATGTCAGCGCGCGATATGTCACTCAATGCGCCGTTGTCCGTTGATGAAGATAGCATCGAATTTATGGATACCTTGGTCGATGAAGGACCGTCGCCCGAAGCCTTAGCCTCCGGTCGCCAAGAAGCCGAAGTGCGTAACGGCATGTTGCGTCTTGCGCTAGACGAATTGCCGGAACGCGAACGGCATATCTTTATCGAACGCCGCCTGACGGATGATCCACGCACTCTCGAAGATTTGGGTGTGGAATACGGCATCAGCCGTGAACGCGTCCGCCAATTGGAAAACCGCGCCTTTGGTAAAGTCGAAAAAGCGATCCAAGCCGCTGCCCTGGAATCGTAAGAACGATTGGCGAAACCTTACCAAAATTTAACAATTCGCAACTTGACGTGTAATATCTAGCGGAATAATCAATGGCACTCTCTCAAGTTAGGGAGTGCCATTTTTTTACATCGACATCTAATAAAAAAATCGCGAACGCTGGGCTCGTTTGAATGTGCTTTATGGCCAATGGTCCAGCACCGAAACAACAATGGACGGCGAGGAATTGATCATTATGCAGGAAGGCGACATTCTGGGCGTTATCAATTAGGTGCTTGAATCCCCGTTGATTACGGTTAATGTCCGCCCCTTCCGATCCGGGACACGCAAAATCGAATTCAAGCTGAATGCCAATGGCGAATACCGGCGGGCGCTGCGCTGACGCAATATGCCGTCAGGCATGAAGCCGCCAGAATCTGGTATCTGGACTATTTAGTGAGATTTTGACCGTTACCAATTGCCGGTTTGAATAGATTGGCGTTGCTGAAAAATGAGGCTTTTATGGCGAACAACGACGTGATGATCACGATTAACGGATTGACCAAGCGGTTCGGCTCGCTGACCGCTGTCGATCAGGTGACATTTGACGTTCACAAGGGCGAAGTGTTGGGATTTCTTGGCCCCAATGGCGCCGGCAAATCGACTACTATGAAAATGTTGACCGGCTATCTTCCGATTACTGCCGGCAGCGCCTCTATTTGCGGGTTCGATGTGGTCACCCAGCAATTGGAAGCCCGCCGGAAAGTTGGGTACCTTCCGGAAGGTGCGCCGCTCTATGGTGATATGACACCGGCTGCGTTTTTGGGCTTCATCGCCGAGGTGCGTGGTTTTTCCGGCTCTGAAAAAGCGGACCGGGTGGAACAGGCGCGAAAGAAATTGGGGCTGGAGCCAGTTTTCAACCGCCCGATCGAAACTCTTTCCAAAGGTTTCAAGCGCCGCGTCGGGTTGGCGCAGGCGATATTGCACGATCCTGACGTTCTGATTTTGGATGAGCCCACCGATGGACTTGATCCCAATCAGAAGCATCAGGTCCGTGAATTGATTGCCGAAATGTCGGCTGACAAAGCAATCGTTATTTCAACCCACATTCTGGAAGAAGTGCCCGCAGTCTGTACGCGCGCCGTCCTTATTGACGCCGGTAAAGTGGTATTCGATGGCTCGCCCGATCAATTGGCCGAGCGATCACCGACCCATAATGCGGTCACCGTGCGCCTAACCGGCAACGGCAGAGACGCGTTGAAATCGGCCTTCGAAGAATTGCCAGATGTGGACCGCGTAGATGTGTCCGATGATGGCGCTAAATTAATCGTGCTGCCTAGGTCGGGCGCACCGATCATCGATAAAATCAGTCTGATCGTCCGCGAAAAGGGGATTGATGTGGAAGAAGTTTATGTGGACCGCAGCCAGCTCGATGATGTGTTCCGTTTATTGACCTTGAACGGTTAAGGGGAGCCACGAAAATGAAATATTGCTGGATTGTTGTTAAACGGGAATTGGCGGCGTATTTCGCGACGCCTCTGGCCTACGTATTCATTGTTATATTCCTCGCGTTAAGCGGCGCCCTGACATTCTTTATGGGTGCGTTTTTCGATCGTGGCCAGGCAAGTCTGGCGGCATTCTTCACATTTCATCCGTGGCTCTATCTCTTTCTCATTCCCGCCGTTTCCATGCGCCTTTGGGCGGAAGAGCGGAAATCTGGAACCGTGGAATTGCTGCTGACGCTGCCGATGCCCACATGGTCCATCGTGCTTGGTAAATATTTCGCTGCCTGGGCCTTTATCGCAATTGCCGTGCTGCTGACCTTTCCTTTGTGGATTACGGTCAACTATCTTGGCGAGCCCGATAATGGCGTTATCGTCGCCAGTTACATCGGAAC
>JABMOP010000190.1 GCA_013204125.1 Rhodospirillales bacterium
ATCCGCTGTTGGACCTTCCCGGATTTCGCATCGGCAAGTCCGGTATCGAAAAAATACACGATGTCGTGCTGCGCGGGAAAGGCGGCACGTCCCAAGTGGAAGTAAACGCGTTTGGCCAGGAAATCAGAGAGTTGGAACGCATCGAAGGACAGCCCGGTTCCGAAGCGCGCCTGACCATCGATCTGGAACTACAGAAATTTGCCGCAAAACGTCTCGGTGACCAATCGGCCTCGGCCGTGGTCATCGATGTTCATTCCGGCGAATTGCTGGCCATGGTCTCGACACCGAGTTTTGATCCCAACGCGTTTAATCGGGGTCTTAGCCCGGAGGAATGGCGGGCGTTGGTACAGAACCCGCGAACGCCGCTCAATAACAAGTCGATTTCCGGCCAGTATGCTCCAGGCTCGACCTTCAAAATGGTGGTCGCTCTGGCGGCGCTGGAAAGAGGGGTGATTACCCCCCAAACCAGATTTTTTTGTAAAGGCGAGATCGAACTTGGCGATTCCACGTTCCACTGTTGGAAGAAAGATGGCCACGGATACATGAATGTGGTTTCGGGTATCACGCAAAGCTGCGACGTTTATTTCTATGAAGTAGCAAGACGAACCGGCATTGACCGGATCTCGGCGATGGCGCACCGCCTGGGGCTCGGCGCCACCCTTGGCATTGATTTGCCGTCCGAACGCGGTGGTTTGATGCCGACGCGGAGATGGAAAAAACGCGTCAAAGGCGTTAATTGGCAACAAGGCGAAACGCTTCTGGCCGGCATCGGTCAGGGCTATATACTCGCCACGCCGCTGCAATTGGCGGTCATGGTCTCGCGTCTGGTCAATGGCGCCCGCGCGATTAAACCGCATTTGACACGCCAAATCGTGTCTTACGAAGATGCGGAAGATACGCCCTTGTTGGCTCCTGAATTTGATACGGAAATTCCGGAAATTGGAATCCATCAACCGCATCTGGAATTGATAATAGGGGCGATGGCGGCGGTCACAAATTCACCAAGGGGAACCGCTTACCGCGCGCGTATTCGGAGAGAAGATATGCGCATGGGCGGTAAAACCGGCACCGTACAAGTGCGTCGGATCGGCAAGGCCGAGCGCGAACAAGGTGTGCGCAAAAACAAAGATCTGCCTTGGGAAAGCCGGGATCACGCCTTGTTCGTCGGCTTCGCCCCGGTGGAAGCGCCGAGATACGCAATATCGGTGGTGGTCGAACACGGTGGCGGTGGATCATCTGCGGCGGCGCCCATTGCCAGGGACATCCTTTTAGAAGCGCAACGGCGCGATCCGTCCGGCCCCCGCGCCGCCGATGCGGGCTCGCCCGTCGCCAGCGCCCTCAAGAAAGGGTAGGCGCGCGAAATGGCTCTTACCCCACAAAGACATCTCGATTTGCGCCTCGGCGAAAAACTTTGGCAGATCAATTGGAGCTTCGTTCTTCTGATCGGCGTCATCGCCGGTATAGGGTTCGGCATGTTGTATTCGGCGGCGGACGGAAAAATCGATCCTTGGGCGTCGCGCCAAATGCTGCGTTTCGCGGCGGGATTTGCCGCCATGATCATCGTTGCCGTTATCGATATCCGCCTGTGGCTGCGCTTTGCCTATGTCATTTATGCCGCGTCCTTGGTGCTTCTCGTCGCCGTGGAATTTACCGGTACGATCGGCATGGGGGCGCAGCGCTGGATCGATCTGGGCTTCATCAATATCCAGCCGTCGGAAGTTGTTAAAATCGCCATGATCCTGGCATTGGCCCGGTATTTCTACGCCAGCCGAATCGAAGATGTGGAACGCATCACCCATTTGCTTATTCCGGCGATCATGCTGGCGGCGCCGGTGGTTGTTGTTTTGCGTCAACCCGATTTGGGAACCGCCATTCTGATCCTGACCACGGGGATTGCCATATTCTTCCTGGCCGGGGTGCGCGCCTGGATATTCATTGCCGGGGGGCTGGCCGCCATCGCGGCGATCATTCCGATCTGGAATTTTGTTTTGCGCCCGTATCAGAAGCAGCGCTTGTTGACCTTCATCAACCCCGAACTTGACCCCTTGGGCGCCGGCTATCACGTCACCCAATCGAAAATCGCGCTCGGGTCCGGCGGCCTATTCGGCAAGGGCTACCTTGCCGGCAGCCAAAGCCATCTCAGCTTTTTGCCGGAAAAACACACGGATTTCATTTTCACCATGCTGGCCGAAGAATTCGGCATGGTCGGCGGGCTTATTTTATTGGGGCTTTATATCCTGATTTTGGTGTTCGGCTGCCTCGTCGCCATGCGCAGCCGCAATCATTTCGGCCGTTTGGTGGCGATGGGCGTGGTCGCCGCCTTCTTTTTCAATTTCTTCGTCAACATCGCCATGGTCATGGGCCTTTTGCCGGTGGTCGGTATGCCGTTACCGCTGATCTCTTACGGCGGCACCGCCATGCTGACATTATTGTTCAGCTTTGGGCTGTTGCTGTGCGTATCGGTCCACCGCGACGTGCCCATCAGCCCCGGCACCGCCGACGGCGATTCTTAAAGGCCTATCGACAGAGGCGCGACGGATTGCTATACACGCGCCTCTTCTCCCATTGTTGTGAACGCAGTCGGGACAGGCGGGCGATTAGCTCAGTTGGTAGAGCA
>JABMOP010000191.1 GCA_013204125.1 Rhodospirillales bacterium
CTGAGCCAGGATCAAACTCTCAAGTTAATTTTCCTTTCCCCGCAAGCGGGAAACGGAAAGACAGAGAACCATCTTACTCAAACAAACATGGCGTACTTATTCGTACGTATATAGATGCGCAAGACAGACAGTTCTGTTCGCAGAAGCGACAACCGCCGCCTACGCATCCCTTCCAATATCAACAATGTCCAAGAGCAGATCTTCACGATGTCTTACCGCAAAGAATAACCGAGCGCGGAGAACCGCGCCCGGATGCCGGTTTGTAGGGCGTCTCAAATACTTTGTCAAACGCTGAAACCGTCATTCCGTAAAATAATTATACTATTTTTGAAGAACTTTTTCAATACGCCCGGCGTTGCCGTTCCGCGCCAATATTCGGGCGTCTCGAAACATCGAATTTGGGTTGCCGGGCGCGGCGAATCACTCCATGTTAATTGGCAGACGAGCAGGCTTCAATCTAAGTCAAAGGAGCATAAAATGACAGCTTTTTTACGGCTGCCGATCGCCGCAACATTGGCCGCTGGCTTGGCATTGACGGGCTGCGCGAGCGGATTTGGTTTGAGCCAATCGGTCGATCTGCCGGCCTCGGCAAGCGCCGAAGGCGACGATGGAAAACCCGCTCAGCCGTCATTTTCCCAATTTCAGGATATTCCGATCCCAGCCGGCGCCAAAATGAACACGGATCGCTCGCTCATCTTGGGCGCCCGCGATGCATGGATTGGCCGACTGGTCATTATTACTGGATTTAATGTCGCCTCGGCGTTCGATTTTTTCAAACAACGGGCATCGGAATATGGCTGGCAGGAAGTGACCTCGGTGCGCTCGTCTATAAGCGTGCTAACCTACACACGCTCAGAACGCGTGCTGACGATACAAATCCAAAGTCGGCGGATTGGCGGATCGGAGATCGATATGACCGTATCGCCGCGCGGTCGGAGCGGGCCGCCGCCGGTACAATCGGATCCTTTGCGGCCAAATTAGGCAGCAATTTTAAGTGCTGAATTCAACAGGCACAGGTTAAACCGGAAGATAACCGGGTAAGAAATCTTATTTTTTGGCGGATTTTTTTTTGGCGGATTTTACTTCAGCGGCACTATCGGCGGCTTCCTTGGCCAAGCGAAGGCCCTTAAGGCGCACCACCTTCTCCGCTCTCTCCTGCTCCATTTTTTCCCTTTCTTTCAGGGCCTGCTTATCCTTCTTCTGGGTCGCTGCGAATTGCTCTTCGGCTTTGGATTTTACGCGATCCGACATTTAAGTATTCCTCCGTTTGGGTTTATTTCAATATCAGTCGGCACCGTCTGAAGTTCTTGAACGGTATTAAGCATTCCTCGGTTTCACCCCTGAGCGCCAAACGAAAACATGACAATCCATCGCGAAACTCAATGCGGTCAGAGGGTTACGAAGCGGAAAGTTGGCGACGGGCGCTCCAGCGCCTGGCCGTGTATCGATAGGAATAATCAGCGTCCCATATGTCAGTTCTGGCAACATATCTCAGACAATTAAGGTAAAATTTCAGACGATAAGGGCTGACCAACGCAGCCACCGGTAAATTTTGATTCCGTTCGGAACCTTTAAGCCAAAGAACGAAAGACTATTCCGTATTTTCCGTATCAATTTGCTCAGACAGCTCGGACTCTCCGGGTTGCCCGGACTTATTATCCCGGGCTTCCTGTTTTGCGGCAGCGCGCTTGGCCTTCTTCTCAGATTTCAGTCTCTCGCGCTCTTTCCGTTCAAAACTATAGTTGGGTTTTCTTGCCAAAATTACACCCTCAGACTTAGCCAGGAAGGCCCCAAACCGGAACACAGGGCCGAATATTGGCGCGGTACGGGAAGGGCCTGCCAATGCGGGCCTTTCTCGTTACCGGTTGCCGAAAATTACTCGACGATAGACAGGTTCTCGGCAGAAGATTTGCCGTTCTGTCCGGGCTGAAGTTCATAAGAAACTTTCTGCCCTTCGTTCAGACCATTCAATCCGGCGGCTTCAACCGCTGAAATGTGAACAAACGCGTCTTTGGAGCCATCTTCGGGCTCGATGAATCCAAATCCCTTGGCAGGGTTGAACCATTTTACAGTACCAGTCGTCATAGTTAAGTCCTCTAACTAAGTATCAATATGCGCTTCACACCATGCGAATACGCAGTCGTCAAACGATCACATTGTCAGGGGATAACTAAGCCAATCGGCACGCCGGTTTTCTCGGAAACACAAATCGAATGCAACACGCTGGAGAGATATATCTTAAATCGGCCAAAAGTCAATGGCAGGACCCCGATGGCGCCACCCGGATGCCTTCCAATCTGCCGCCCTCGGCCACCGAGCCAAGTCTCATCGGGGATCAAAAGAGGCAAAATTAGGGCTGGAAAATTCTCTTAACCAGCGCCGCTCATGAAGGCCGGTTCGCAATATTGTCGGCGGCGTTTCAATTGGCGGCAAGCGCTCTTCGCTTCATCTTGGATTTTAAACGGGCCGACGATCAAGCGGTAAAAGACGCCCTTGCCGCGCCCCAAATTTACGCGCGCGACTTCCGGGCGCAAGTTTCCAACCACCGATTTGTGCGCTCGGCGCAATTGTGTCCAGCCTTTATTGGCGCTTTGCTCGGACCGGTAGGACGCGATATGCAAGGCCGGCATCGGACCGGACGAAACGCCAGCCTGGGGTTTCGAGCTGCCCCGCTCCGCCGCCGGCGGCGGCGGCGGGCGGAGCGTGTTTTCGATTGCCGCGCGTTCTTTTGTATATTCGTCGGATGTGATCAGACCTAATTCCCGTAAGGCTTCGATACGGCGCACCGCCGAAGCCGCCTCCATCAGGCCCTTGGGCGGCAGCGCGGGGTTGTCGCGGGCACGTATTTCCGACGGCATCAAACCATCCACGATCATGGTGCGTTCGGCGCCGTGCTGGCGAACGGTGATGGCGCGCATTTCAAGCGCCCGGCGGATCGCCCGAAGACGTTGCGCGATTTGGGTTGCGCCCGGCACCGACCGGTCAAGCCCGGTGGACGGCGACGGCGTGGTCAGCGGCAGCAGCGCGCCGCGGTTTAATGCGCGGCGCTGGGCAAACTCCGCCGGCGTAATCAAACCCTGATCACGAAGCGACGCCAGCGTCTGAAAACGGGCAACCCGGTTTTTATCGCCTTCGTCGAAGGTCGCCAGCGGCTGCATTGGGGCGCGGCTTTGCATCGTCGCCTGCGGGCGGAACGCGGGCAGCCGGAGCGCCGCCGGCGGCGGCGGCGGCGTTCCGAACGATGGCTGGCTAGGGA
>JABMOP010000192.1 GCA_013204125.1 Rhodospirillales bacterium
AGATTGTCGTCGCCGTTGCCACCCTCGGACCTGATCTCGAAGAAGAGGTGGCGAATTTCTTCAAACTGAAAAAAGCGGTCAACGCCCTGGCGCTGGAAGAAATTGCCGTCGCGGCGATGTTCGAATTGAACAATTTAATTGCCGCGCATATGGCCGAAATTGCCGGCGCCAAGGGCCGCAAAGCTTCGAGCCCGCTTTATCCCGGCAATGATGGCTTCGCGTTCTCCGAGCAAAGCGTCATATACGAATTGGCAGGCGGCGCTTCGGCCGGAATAAAGCTATCGGGGTCGGGCATGTTGTCGCCGGTTAAATCGGCATCGATGGTGTTCGCGATTGGCAAGACCGCCCCGGTTTGGGATCGCAACGAAGATTGCGGCACTTGCAAGGCGCGCGAATTGTGCCGTTTCCGGAACCGCGAAGATACGAGCATCGCGGCATGAACATTGATATGAAATCAAAAGCCGATACCAAAACCGAACAACCCGTTCTGGTCACCGTCCTGCCGATGGGCGAAGTCATCGAAATCGCCGATGGCGAGACAATTTTGGATGTCGCCCGGCGCCAACGTATCCGCATCGCATCGTCCTGCGGCGGGCACGGCACTTGCGTCACCTGTGCCGTTCAAGTCACCGGCGGCGAAATACCGGAACCGCACGATGCCGACAAACAAGTATTTTCCGAACGCCGGTTGGAAGCCGGCTGGCGGCGCGCCTGTCTGACGCGGCCCCTTGCAGATTGCACAATTTTGGTGCCGCCCCGCTCCACCGCAGCTGCGGTGCGGACGCATGTGGACGGCACCGCCGAAGACGTTGCGTTCGAGCCCGATGTAGAAGTTCTGCATTTTGATTTGGACGCGCCGACTTTGGAAGAATCCCGCTCCGACGATTTGCGCTTCCGCGACGCCTTTCCCGGCAAAGCCTTATTTTTCGATACCGCCCTGTTGAGTGGTTTTGCCGAAGATGTCCGGCGCTGGAACTGGCAAGGATCAATCGTCAGCCGTTACGGCGAAGTCATCGCCGCCAGCCCGCGCGATGTGCATATCCTCGGCATGTCGGTCGATTTAGGCACAACCAACATGTCCGGCTTTTTGGTGGATTTGAACACCGGCGAGACGCTCGCCACCGTAGGCATGGAAAATCCGCAAACCATTTACGGCGCCGATCTCATCACTTATGCATCGCATATTCGGCGTAAACCGGAAACCGCGCTTGAATTAAAAAAGCTGGCGGTCGAAGGCATCAATCGGCTGGCCGGTGATTTATGCGGCGCCATCGACGCCAAACCGGAACAGATTGTCGAAATAACCGTCGCCGGTAATACCATGATGCATCATTTGCTTTTGGGATTGCCGGTAAAACAATTGGCGTTAAGCCCGTTCATTTCCGCATATAGCGCCGCGATGGACGTCAAAGCCCGCGATCTCGGCATTATGATCGCGCCCGGTGGCTATGTTCACATGTTGCCCAATATTGCCGGCTTCGTCGGCGGCGATCATGTGGCGACATTGCTGGCATCGGAAATTGATGTGGAAAAGCCGGTTATCATCATGGATATCGGCACCAATACGGAAATTTCCCTGGTTCAAGCCGGGAATATCACATCGGTGTCCTGCCCGTCGGGACCGGCCTTCGAAGGCGGCAATATTTCAGCCGGTATGCGGGCGGCGACGGGCGCCATTGAATTGGTGCGCATCAAGGGCGACGAATTAAGCCTCAAGACCATCGGTGATGGTAAACCGGTCGGCATTTGCGGATCCGGTGTTTTGGATGTGGTGGCGCAACTCTACCTTGCCGGTGTCTGCGATCATCGCGGACGATTGGCCGAAGACCATTCCCGGGTGCGCCTGGTCGATGGCAAACGGGCGTTCATTTTGGCGGACGAGAAAGAAAGCGGATCGGGCCTCCCGATTATGTTCACCCAGGACGATATTCGGAACCTGCAACTGGCTAAATCGGCGATCCGGGCGGCAACCGATATATTGCTCGATCACACCGGCTACAGCGAAGCCGATCTCGGCAAAGTGGTAATCGCCGGCGCCTTCGGCAATTTCATCGATATCGGCTCGGCGCTGGCCATCGGCATGTTGCCCGATCTGCCGTTCAGCACCTTTGTCCAAGTCGGTAACGCCGCCGGTGATGGCGCGCGCTATACGCTCAGATCCAAAAGCCAACGCCAAGCGGCGCGTGATATAGGCGCGCGCGCCCATTATTTCGAACTGGCCAGCGCGCCGACATTTATGAAGATATTCGGCAAACGTATGAATTTCACAGAAACAACCGCCATTAAAACGGTGCGCCGCGAAAAATAAGCCTCAAGGAGACTAAGACGAATGGCAATTGCCGGACTAAATATTATCGGGGAACGTATCAACCCCGGCTTTCAAAGCACCAAGGCGATGTTCGATAATTCGGACCTCGTCGCCATCCAGGAATTGGCCATCAAGCAAGCCGATGCGGGCGCTGTCGCGCTCAATATTAATATCGGCACGCGCGCCCTCGACGAGCCTGAATTCATGATCGAAGTGATCGAAGTGATCCAGGCGAAAGTCGATATCCCGCTGTCCTTTGATTTTCCCAATGTCGCGGTTCAGGAAATCTGCCTCAAAAAATATGATGCGGCCAAGGCCCAAGGGCGCAAACCGATCGTCAATTCGATCTGCGAAACCCGCTGGGACATGCTCGATCTTTTAAAAATTCAGCCCTTCCGCATGATCTTGATGGCGTCGGAACGGGTCGAAGACGGGGCCGGTCTGCAGAACAAAAATTCCGCCGATATGCTGATGACCACCCAGCGCATGACCAAGGCGATCTTGGGCGGTGATTACGGCGTCGAAATAGATGATCTTATTGTCGATATATCCATCGGCACCTTGTCGTCCGATACCGAGGGGCTGACCCGTATGTCGTTGGAAGCCATTCGTCTAATCCACGAAGATCCGGATCTGGCGGGTATTCATATGTCGGGCGGGCTTTCCAATCTTTCCGTGCAATTGCCGGCCAAACCGATCGACGGCGCGCCTTTGAAGCTGCAATTGGAAAATGCATATCTGACCCGGGCTATTCCCTACGGTTTTGATCATGTGTTAGGGACGCCGTGGCGGGATTATTATCTGCTGGATGAAGACAACAAGGTTTTAAAAGGCTTCGACGAAATTACCGCCCTCGATGGGCTGGATGCGCTTCGCCGGTTGCGCAAACTGTATAAGGATTAGTCTCGGATATGAGCGCGGATATTTTTATCACCGACAGCTATTTCGACGGCCACGAATATCACGCCGGCGGGCCGTTCACGATTTTGGTATCGGACGGCGCCATCGCCGGCGTTCTGGACGGCGATCAAAGCGCCTCCGACGATCTCCCGGGTGAATTCAAATCCGGGGCGAAAAGCCACCGGGTCGGCTATCTGATGCCGGGCTTGGTCGAAGCGCATTGCCATTTATTCCTGGACGGCGGCGAATTGGATTTGGACGCGCGCAGCGCCTTCATGAAATCGGACGAAGCGGAAATGCTGGCCCAGGCGCGCAAAAATGTCGCCCAATCGCTGACCTTCGGCGTCACGCAAATTCGAGACGCCGGCGACCGCTGGGGCATCAATCATGCGGCCCGCGACGAAATAAACGCTGCGTCCGGCGTTCATCCCGATATCCGGTCGCCCGGCCTTGGCATCCGCCGGCCTAAACGCTATGGCGGCTTTATGGCGCGCGAAGTGGAAAGCGACGACGACATCGTGGCCGCGGTGCGTGAATTCGCCGAAACCGGTGACGACATTAAGATCATCCTTACCGGCATCATTGATTTTGCTACCGGCACCGTAAAAGGCGCGCCGCAATTCAATGTGGCCGAAGCCCGCCTTGCCGTTGATACGGCGCATGAATGCGGCCACGTCACCTACGCCCATTGCAGCGGTATTGAAGGGCTTCAAGTCGCCGCCGAGGCAGGTGTCGATTCCGTCGAGCATGGCTTTTTCATGAGCCGCGATATTCTCGAAGTCATGGCCGAAAAAGGCATGAGCTGGGTGCCGACCTATTCGCCGGTACATTTCCAATGGGCGGAACCGGCGATCATTGGTTGGGACGAACATGCGGTCGGCGAAATGCGGAAAATTCTGGATAGTCATCTGGTGCATATTGCAATGGCAGTCGAGATGGGCGTCGATGTGGTGGTCGGCTCGGACGCCGGCAGCCACGGCGTCGTGCACGGCCAGGCGGTGATCGACGAGATTAATTTCATGGCCGATGCAGGTGTTTCCCTGGACAAGGCGCTGGCGGCGGCGACATCTTTGCCGCGCCGTAAATTGAATATGGAAACGCGCGATATTGCCGCCGGCAATACGGCGGAATTGGCGGTCTTTGCCGCCTCACCTTTCGACGATAAGGCGAATTTGGAAAAAGTAACCGCGGTTTATAAAGACGGTGAAATACTGGAATTCGGTGCTTAGAAAACAGATTTTTTGGACCCGGCCGAAGCAATCGGTGATATAGTCAACGAAATCGAAAATAGGGAGCAGACCCATGGACCAGACAGTGCTTAAACGGACCGACAGTGACCCGAAAGCGGAGTACGACGCGCGCGTTAAACGTATGCGCGACGTTATTGCGCTAAAAGAGCCTGACCGGGTGCCGGTGTATTTATCCTGGCGGTTCTGGGCGGCGCGCCATCACGGCATGACCTGCGAACAAGCGATGTACGATGCCGACGGCCTCGGCAAGGCAACCAAAGCAATGATATTGGAACTCGATCCCGATTGCTATCAGCTTCCCCATAATCAGGTGGTGCTCGGCGATCCTTTGGAAACCCTCGGCATCAAGGCGTTGAAATGGCCCGGTCACGGCGTTCCCAATGACGTTTCTTACCAGTATCTGGATATGGAATTCATGGCCGCCAGTGAATATGACGAATATTTGAGCGACCCGACCGGTTTTACTTTACGCAAATATTTGCCGCGTATTTCCGACGCCTTGGAGCCGTTGGGGAAGTTTCCCGATTTCCCGGCTTTTTACCACACGCGGGTTCTCAATCTGGCGCGCTTTTTCGCCGATCCGGGCATCAAAAAGGCCATCAGATCGATGGAAAAAGCCGGTAAGCAAATGGAAGAGACCGGCGCCAAAGCCCGCGATTTTGCCGTCGATATGGCGAGCCTCGGCTATCCCTTGTTCAACGTCGCCGGGGCGTCGGCGCCGTTCGATCAGATCGCCGATTACATGCGTGGATCAAAGGGCGCCATGCTCGATATGTTCCGCCACAAAGATAAATTGCTCGAAGCCATGGATCAGGCGACCGGCTATATCATCCGCTCGGCGATTGCCGCCAAGGGCGACAAAGAAGACGCCCATGTGTTCATGCCGCTCCATTGGGGCCTCGATGGTTTCATGTCGGAAGAACAGTTCATGACATTCTATTGGCCGCAATTGCGCAAAGTTCTTATGGCGTTGATCGACGCCGATATGACGCCTTACGTTTTCTGGGAAGGAAATTGCAATTCCCGCCTGGAAATCATTGGCGATCTTCCGCCGGGCAAAGCCATCTATAAGTTTGAATCGACCGACATGCATTTGGCCAAAGATGTTCTTGGCGACACCATTTGCATCCAGGGTAATATTCCAGCTTCGATGATGATCACCGGAACACCCGAAATTATGGATGCTTATTGCAAAGATTTGATCGAATATTGCGGCAAGGGCGGCGGCTTTATCTTGGATGGCGCCTGTGGTATCCCGGACGAATCCAAATACGAATGCGTTGTCGCCATGGTCGAAGCCTGCCGCAAATACGGGCAATATTAAACGAGAGGCAGCCGATAATATGACCGATGCGGGATATGTCGAAGCCGACATGAACTATATCGTCGATACCGGCGAAGTGCCGGTGCTTTATGTTGACTGGCCCGAAGAAGAACACAAAGCCCGCCCGCCCTCCTACGAAGCGCATATGTGCCGCATTGAAAATGGCCGCCCGAAAGCCGGTGAGTTCGATCTGGCGACCCACGGTTTTTCGTTCGTAAATGAACCTTCCAAGGTCGCCGATTTCTATGACATGCAAGAAGTGAAGCGGGTCTACGACGGCGAAGTCGCCGATTTGATCCGCCGCCAAATGGGCGCCACCAGCGTGTTGGTCTTCGATCATACGTTCCGCACGGTCAACGAAGCCGTGATCGCCGATAAAAATACCCGCCAGCCGGTCAAAGCCGTGCATAACGATTACACCGATGCATCGGCGCGCCAAAGGGTGCGGGATTTGTTGCCCGACGATGAGGCCGAGGCACGCTTAAAAGAACGCTTCGCCATTGTTCAGACTTGGCGACCGATCAATCATCCGGTGCAATCGGAACCCTTCGCCATGTGCGATGGGCGTTCAATTCCCGAAGGAGGATTTGTCAAGTTGCAACGGCGCTACTCTCACCGGACGGCGGAAACTTATCATATTTCCTATAACGCGGATCATCGCTGGTACTATTTCCCGGAAATGACGCCCGAAGAAAGCTACGTCTTCAAGGTGTTCGATAGCGATAAGACCAAGGGGGTGCCGTTCACCGCCCATTCGGCGTTCGATGATCCGACGACACCGGCGGGCGCGCAGCCCCGCGAAAGCGTAGAAAGCCGGGCGCTGGTATTTTTTAGGTAAGGATACGCCGTAGCTTTGGCTGATTTTGTAGTAGATTTTTCCAAACACGGCGATCCCTCTTCCGACGGGCGCTTAAATTCGCCGGCGTTTCAACGGAACCATCAACCGATTCTCGAAGTGCTTGAAAGATTGCTTTCGGGCGGCGCGGGCGATGTGCTGGAAATCGGCTGCGGCACCGGGCAACACGTTGCCGCCTTTGCCGAGGCCCTGCCCCATCTGATTTGGCGGGCGAGCGACCCGAATTCGGCGCATGTGGCCAGCGCGGAAAGTTGGGCGCGCTATTCGAAGTTGGCTAACATCTTGCCACCGCTGCAAGCGGATGCGTCGACCAGCGATTGGGGCATACCAATTCCCGGTGATGGGTTTCGCGCAATTCTCTGTTTCAATGTCATCCATATCGCGCCGTGGTCGGTCGCAGAAGGATTATTTGCCGGGGCGGCGCGCATCCTTTCCCCAGATGGAGTGCTGGTCCTTTATGGACCGTTCAGCGAAGGCGGCGCGCATACGGCGCCAAGCAACGCCGCCTTTGATCAATCCTTGCGCCGCGAAGATCCGGCTTGGGGAATCCGCGATATTTCGGAAATTGAAAACCTCGCCAAGGAACACGGATTATTTTTGAACGAGGCCGTGCAAATGCCGGTCAATAATCAGATATTAGTGCTAACGCCAATTCAAAGGGAGCAATAGGGATGCAGCTTATCACCGGCGGCATGGGTTTTATCGGCCTGCATACGGCGAAAGCATTTCTGGACGCCGGCGAAGACGTGGTCATTACCCGCTTTCGCACGAACCGCTTGCCGAGCTATCTGGAAAGCGAATTGGACAAACGTCTGTTTATCGAGCCGTTGGATTTGGGCAGCCCCTTGGAAGTGGTTGCCCTCGCCAAGAAGCACAATGTCGATGGCATCGTGCATCTGGCCGCGCCGCCTTTGAATGTGTGGTCGCCGGCCGAAGAATACCGCATCAATATGACCGGGCTGATCGGCGTTCTTGAAGCCGGACGCATATTGGGTGTAAAGCGCGTCGCCATCGGATCGTCCGGCACGGTATTTTCAGGAATCGGCGCCGGCCCTTACACCGAAGATATGAACCTGCCCATTCATTCGCCGATGGGATCGACGCCGGCGACCAAGAAAGCTTACGAAATCATGGGCTCTCTGTTTGCCGATCAAACCGGATTGGACGTCGTCTTCCTGCGCTATAACGGCGTCTGGGGCGCCGGCTATCAAAGCATGTCAAATTTACACAGCCGCATGGTACACGCCGCCCATCAAGGCGTGCCCGGCCCCCTTCCCGGCCGCCGCGCCGATGTCCACGAAGACGATGAAATTCCATCGGCCTATGTCAAAGATTGTGCGCGGGCGACGCAAATATTGCAGATGGCGGATAAACTTGAACATCGGACCTATAATATCGCCGGCGGCGTTCGCCTGACGGCGGGCGAATTTGCAGAGGCCGTGAAGCGCGCCGTCCCCGGCGCCGAAATAAATTTGGAGCCCGGCGTAACCGGCGCCGGCGGCAAAGACGCCTATCTCGATATTACGCGGATCAGGGATGAATTCGGCTTCGCGCCGGAATTCGACGTCGATGCCGGCATTGCCGATTACCTTGCCTGGTTAAACGCGGGGAATGAAAGGTAGGGATCCGTAGCCCCTTACCTCTTCCAATCGCCCGATGCCGGGCGCGCAAG
The DNA here is from genome assembly GCA_013204125.1 of Rhodospirillales bacterium. Classification (GTDB taxonomy): domain Bacteria; phylum Pseudomonadota; class Alphaproteobacteria; order Rhodospirillales; family UBA2165; genus JABMOP01. The sequence continues at coordinate 8,311 of JABMOP010000192.1, forward strand.
GCCTAGATTTTCGCGCAAGGTGTTGCCCTTGTATTCTTTTTGAAACAAACCGCGACGTTGTAATTCGGGCACCACGTATTTGACGAAATCGGCATAACCGCCGGGGACGTGGGCAGCGCCGATGACAAATCCATCGGCGGCGCGCTCGACAAAAAATTCTTCCAGGTGATCGGCGATTTTCTTGGCATCGCCGACGATCGCGCCGGTCGGCGTGCCGCGGTAGGAATTGGTAATGAAATCGCGCGTGGTCGGATTTTTCTTGCCGGTATCGCGGACCACGCCGTCGTAAAGCGCCAAGATGCCGGTAAAGCTGGCAATCTCGTCATCGGTCAGGGGATCATCCATATCTTTGGTCGAAAAA
>JABMOP010000193.1 GCA_013204125.1 Rhodospirillales bacterium
TGCCCTGCTGGGGCCAAGTTTTCAAATGTCGTTCGCCGCCGTTATCGCACTGATTTCCGCCTATGAGGCGTTGGGGCGAAAATTAAAAGCCGGCAGCCGCAGCAATTGGAAGCGCCGCGCGGCTCTTTATCTTGCCGGTATCGCCCTGACCACTGTTATTGCCACCTTGGCAACTTCGCCGTTTGCCATCTACCACTTCAATCGGGTCGCTCTCTTTGGGCTCGCCGCCAATATGGTTGCGGTTCCAATCGCAACGCTTTGGATCATGCCGGCCGCCATACTTGGCATGTTTATGATGCCTGCCGGGTTGGAGCAATTTGCCCTGGTGCCAATGGGATGGGGGATCGACGCGGTTGTCGCCATTGCCAAATTTGTCGCCGGCCGCGAGGGCGCAGTGATGGGCATAAGCGCCTTACCGGTCGGCGCCATCATTGCCATCGCATTCGGCGGCTTGTGGCTTTGCCTGTGGCGACTGAATTGGCGCTATTTTGGCGTGGTTGGCGTCATCGGCGGCATGATTTTGGCAGTCACCGAGCCCACACCGGACGTGCTGATCAGCGAAAAAGGGAAGCTTTTCGCGCTTAAGACTGAACATGGCCGGATGTTGTTATCGTCCGCCACGACCGCCAAGTTCGCCGGTTCCGTGTGGTTGCAACGCGCCGGTGTGACGCCGGAAGAAAGTAAAATCCTTTCCCGGCGGCCGGAGCGGGCGTTGGTCAATCCTTCCTGTGACCGGCTTGGCTGTATCTGGCGCGTCAAAGGAGAATTGGTCGCAATGGTGGCCGAGCCCCAAGCCTTGCCCGAAGATTGCCGGCAGGCGACGGTGGTGATCAGCTCCGTGCCGGTGCCCTGGGCGTGCCCATCTGCGCATACGGTCATCGACCGATTTGATTTATGGCGCCGGGGCGCCCATGCGGTTTGGCTGGGACGCGGGCCGCCCCGCGTTGTCAGCGTCAACGAGGCAAGGGGGCGCCGCCCATGGGTGGTTTGGAAACCTGAAAAAACAGCGCGGCCCGACAAACGGCGCATACAAAAAAACGCAACCGGAAAAACCACGGGCGCGTTCTAATGGAAAAAACCCGTCCTTAATATTTACGCAGCAAAGCCACCAGCTTTCCTTGAATATTGACCCGGTCAGGCCCGAATATACGGGTTTCAAAATCCTTGTTGGCGGCTTCCAAGGCGATCTGATCGCCTTTGCGGCGAAGACGTTTGAGGGTCACTTCGTTATCATCGACAAGCGCCACCACGATGGTTCCGTTTTCGGCTGTATCGCAGCGTTCGATAAGCACCGTATCGCCGTCGTTGATCCCCGCTTCGATCATCGAGTCACCGTCGATTTCCAAGGCGTAATGTTCGCCTTTGCCGAGAAGCGAGGGCGGCACTTCGACAGTGTTCGAGTTATCGCGCAAAGCTTCGATCGGTGTGCCGGCGGCAATTTTACCAAGCAGAGGCAACTCGATCATATCGTTCGCCGCGACCGGTGTCAGTTTGGCTTCGGCCGGCGTTTCGAAATCGGCCTTGATGACGTTTGATGGGGTATTCTTAGATGCGCCGGCGGTCATATTTTCCGGCAATTTCAAAACTTCCAGGGCGCGGGCTTTGTGGGGCAGGCGGCGGATAAACCCGCGTTCTTCCAAGGCGGTAATGAGCCGGTGAATGCCGGATTTAGACTTGAGGTCCAAGGCATCCTTCATTTCATCGTATGAGGGAGAAATGCCCGTTTCATTCAATCTATAATTTATGAAAGTAAGCAATTCATATTGTTTTTTTGTTAGCATGCCGAATCTCCAATTATCTAAACCCGCTATACCTTTTTAGGTGCGCTCCCCGGGGTGAATTCAGCTTATTTAGACGATAAGCTTACCGAAACCACCACACTTGGAACAAAACAAAAACGTACGCTTATGTTCTAGTTTAGTTCTATAACGGCGTCAAGAGGTTTTTTTTTCCTGCCGCTCAAAATAATTGAAAATATTGGCTTTGGAATCAGACCGAAGGATCGAGGCGAACAATCTCAACCCGGTCGCCGGCTTCGGCTTCAGGCGCAAATGGCGGGCGCACAACAAGGCAATCGGCCTTAGTAAAAAGGGCGAGCATCGAAGAATCCTGCTTGACGAATGGCGTGGCGGTCAATTCGCCGGCGGCGTTAAAACTTAGCTCCGCCCGCATATAATCCTGACGCCGATCATTTTCACGGAGATCAGAGCCAAGCACCGCCGTTTCAACCGGGCCATCGGCCTGATCGACACCGAGCATGGCATCCAATGCAGGCTTCAGAAAAAGCACCGCGGTGACGCCGGCCGATACCGGATTTCCAGGCAGGCCGTGCATCGGTGTTCCATGGATGGTTCCGCATATAAGCGGCTTGCCGGGGCGCATGGCGACTTTGGAAAATGTGATGTCCATGCCTTGAGCGCCGAGCACCTGTTTCACCAAATCATAATCACCGACCGATGCACCGCCGATGGTGACCAGCA
>JABMOP010000194.1 GCA_013204125.1 Rhodospirillales bacterium
AGTCGGTGCGGTTATGATCGTCGTCGGCAATATCGATCATGTGACCCGCGTGATGACGACCTCTATCGCGCTCGAAACCAGCAAGGGTGATCTGGCATTGGCGCTCGGGCTTGGCATAATCTTGTTGGTGCTGGCGCTTGGCGTCAATGCGGCGGCATTCCTGATAAATGAAGCGGCAATGAAACGTCATGGATAGCGCCGCTCAAACCAGCATATTTCCGCTTAAACTCATCAATGTGTCTTACCAAGTCGGCGGCGTGCGGCTTATTAAGGATCTCAACACCGCGTTCGAAGCCGGCTCTCTGGCGGTCATCCTCGGCCCAAACGGCGCCGGGAAAAGTCTACTGCTGCGGCTTTGCCACGGATTGCTGGAACCCAGCAGCGGCGATATTTCCTGGCACGGCGCAACAGCGAAAGACGCCCGCCAGTCTCAGGCAATGGTGTTTCAACGCCCGACCATGCTGCGCCGCTCGGTGACCGCCAATTTGAACCACGGGCTCAAACACAGGGGCGTACCCCGCGCCTTACGGCGCGCCATTGCCGAAGAAATGCTGGAACGCACCGGGCTCACTCGCCTCGCGCGGGTGCCGGCGCGGTCCTTGTCGGTCGGCGAACAACAACGCCTCGCCGTCGCCCGCGCCTGGTCTTTAAACCCGGATGTGTTGTTTATGGACGAGCCGACGGCAGCCCTTGATCCGGCGGCTACCCATTCGCTGGAAGAAATCATCGGCCAGATTCGGCAATCTGGAACCACGATTATCATGTCAACCCATGATCTCGGCCAAGCGCGGCGTTTGGCGGACGTGGTTTTGTTTATGTATCGGGGTCGCCTGTTAGAACGCGCACCGGCGGAATGCTTCTTCGAAGGCCCAAAAAACGATCTGGCCGAAGCCTTTTTGCGCGGCGAGCTTCTGTGGTGGAACCGCAAGGAGTTAAAACCCCCCGAAACGTTCAAAATAAGGTGGCAGAAATGAATTTGCGGCGCGTATCCTATTTTCTGATGGTGGCTCTTATTATGGCGCTACCATCGCCTTCGCGCGCCGCCGAAAACTTCTTCATTCTGGCATCGACTACATCGACGGTGAATTCCGGTTTATTCAAAGTTATTCTGCCGCAATTCGGGGCCAAAACCGGTATCCAGGTCCGCGTCGTCGGCGTCGGCACCGGTCAGGCAATTAGGACTGCCGAGCGCGGCGACGCGGATGTATTGCTGGTCCATCACCAGCCGTCGGAAATTGCCTTTGTAAAGAACGGATTTGGGGTTCAGAGGTTCGACGTCATGTATAATGATTTTGTTGTGGTTGGGCCGGCCAACGATCCCGCCGCCATCGGCGCCGCATCATCGGCAGCGGACGCCTATAAGCGCATCGCCGCCAGCAATGCGGTGTTTATATCGAGGGGCGATGACAGCGGTACGCACAAGAAGAGCTTGGAAATTTGGAAAGCCGCCGAGATCAACGCCAAAAATCATAGCGGCAAATGGTACCGCGAAGCCGGCGCCGGCATGGGGGCCGCGCTTAATATCGCGCGCGCCACAGAGGCCTATACTTTAAGCGATAGAGCAACCTTCGAAGCTTTCAAAACCAAGGGTAATCACCGCATTTTGTTCCAAGGCGGCAAAGATTTGCGTAATCAGTACGGCATCATCCTGGTCAATCCGGCCCGCCACAAACACGTCAAAGTCGGCCCAGGTCAAAAATTCATCAAATGGATTTTATCGGCCACCGGCCAGGCGGCCATCAACGCCTTCAGATTAAACGGCAAGCAGGTTTTTTTCGCCAACGCTGGGCGCTGAACATCCCTGAGGTCAGCTTTCGAAACGGATGCCCTGGGCGAGCGGACGACAAGGGTCTCATCGCCGTTCCTAATGGTCACCGGTTCAAGGCCAAGGGCGGATATAACGTCTTTGTCAGTCATCAAGGCATCCGCGCCAAAACAGACTATATATAGGCAGACGTTATTATAGGATCGAGGTGCGCAAGGATGGCAAATATTCTGGTGCTCGGATCGGGAAAAGTCGGCATTAGTATTGCTCGATGCCTGGTCGATGCGGGCGATTTTCAGGTTTCCCTCGCCGATGTGGATGAAAGCGCCCTTGGCGTAAGAGCGCCGGTTGGTGCGGACACTCTGGTTCTCGACGCCAGTGATGGAAGCGCACTCAAAAATGCACTAAAGGGAAGATGGGCTGTTATTAACGCGCTACCCTATTTCTTAAATCCCGGGATAGCCCGCCGCGCGCGGGACGCAGGCGTTCACTATTTCGATCTCAGCGAAGATGTAAGCGCCGCCCGCCAAGTGCGCGATATCTCATCTGGCGCATCTAGCCTGTTCGTTCCGCAATGCGGCTTGGCGCCCGGTTTCGTCTCAGTCGTTGCCAATCATCTGGTACAAACCTTCGACGAAGCCCACGACGTACGCCTCCGCGTCGGGGCGCTGGCGCAATTTCCAGACAACGCCTTACGCTATAATCTAACTTGGAGCACGGACGGCCTAATCAACGAATACTGCAACCCTTGCGAGGTTATCCACGATGGCGCCCGGCGCGAAGTGCTGCCGCTGGAAGGGTTGGAACAGTTTTCCTTGGACGGGGTCAATTACTAGGCCTTTGCGACCTCTGGCGGCATCGGCTCATTATGCGAAACCTTTGACGGTAGGGTCCGCAACCTCAACTACAAGACGGTGCGCTATCCGGGCCACCACGACATGATTCAAATGCTGGCACGCGATCTCAAACTTTGCGAAAACAGGGAAACCTTCAAAAGCCTGATAGAAACCGGCATTCCCATCACCCGCCAGGATGTGGTGATCATTTTCGTCACCGTTACTGGGCTGCGCGCCAAACTCCTCTCCCAAGAAAGTTTCGTGCGCAAAATTTACGGCGACGAAGAAAAAGACGGCCTAAGCGCCATACAAAAGACAACTTCTGCGGGCGTTTTGGTGATGGTCGATCTGTTGCGCGAAAAGAAACTGCCGGAAAAGGGTTTCGTGCGTTTGGAGGATGTGGGGTTTGAAACGTTTATGGCCAACCGCTTCGCCGGCGTCTATGCCTGACCGGAGCGGCCTTTAAATTTGATCCAACTTATTGTGAGCCACCGCTGAATAGGTTAGTCTCATTGCATGGTTCAAACTGCAGACGCGGGTGCAGTGCCCGCTGAGCTTGCCGGTGCTGATGTAGAAATCAGCGTACAAGCGCTGTTCAAATCGTTCGGCGGCCAGCAAGTGCTGCGCGGCATTGATCTAAATTTTTACTGCGGCGAATTTGTTGCCATCGTCGGTGGATCGGGCTGCGGAAAAACCGTGCTGCTGAACCACATTCTTGGGCTTGAGAAACCGGATCAGGGGCGTGTTCTGGTGGTCGACCACGAACAAAAGCATGCACCGCTGGTCGATCTATCGACCTTTGAAGACGAGGTAGAGCTTGCCCGCATCCATACCCATTGGGGCGTCGTCTTTCAGAAAAACGCGCTTTTTTCCGGCACCGTCCTCGACAATCTGGCTTTGTGGCTGACGGAAATTAAAAATCTCGAAGAAGACGCCGTTGCCGAGATTGCCAAAACTGTTCTGGCTGCGGTGGATTTACCGACGGGCGCACATTTTCTAGGCGCCGAAGCATCTAGCCTTTCGGGCGGCATGGCCAAACGTCTGGCCATCGCCCGCGCCCTGTCGATGGACCCGGTGGTATTGTTTTATGACGAGCCAACCACCGGTTTAGATCCAACCACCGCCCAGCAGATACACCAATTGATTTTGGATACGCATAGGGCGCCGTCGCATTTGGGAACGCCAATTACCACAATCGTCATCACCCACGACAAGGATATCTTGACCCGCCTGCATCCGCGCACGGTCATGCTGCACGATGGCCGCGTTCATTTTGACGGCCCCTTCGAGGCGTTTCACGAATCCACGTCTGAAATTATCCGCCCCTATTTCGATCTGATGCCGGTTTTGCACGGTGGCGCGCCAGGAACCTTGTACTGACCCGTCTGGGCCGATTTAATAACCCCCAATCAATTGCGCCTTGAATTGGGGGGGGGGTCCGTGACCAAAGTCCTGATCGTCGATAACGAGATTGAAAAATACGTCAACCACCTGGAACCCAAATTTCCAGGCGTGGATTTTGCCTTCGCCAGCTCCGGCGACGAAGTCGGGCCCCTCTTGCCGGAAACGGAAGTTCTTATTTCTTTCGCCCGTTGGCTGACCCCCGAAATGGCCGCCGCCACGCCGACCCTTAAATGGGTGCAGTGCATGATTGCCGGCACCGATCACTTAACCCAGCCCTTGGCCGGGCGACCGGATATCATCTTGACCAATGGCCGGGGTATTCATGGGCCGCAGATGACCGAAATGGCACTGCTCCATATGCTGGCGCTTTACCGCGAAGTGCGGCGGTTGACCGGAAATCAGGAAAAGCACCTGTTCGACCGTTTCGCGCCCAGGGTTTTGGACACACGGAATGTGACCATTTTCGGCCTTGGCGCCATAGCCGAACATATGGCAAAGGTTTTTAAGGCGCTCGGCATGACGGTCAACGGCATTTCCAGAACCGACCGTCCGGTGGCCGGGATCGATAAAGTCTATTCGCGGGATAATATGAGCGAAGCGGTTGCCGATGCCGATTTTCTGATCGCCCTGGTGCCTTACGGTCCCGATACGGATAAAATCATCAACGCCGAAACCTTCAAGGCAATGAAACCAACCGCGTGCTTGATTAATATTTCGCGCGGCGGCGTATGCGATGAAGCGGCGTTGATCGATGCCTTGCAAAGCGGCGAAATTGCCGGCGCCGGGCTGGACGTCTATGAAGTGGACCCCTTGCCGGATAATAGCCCGCTATGGGATATGGAAAATGTCTTTATGACGCCTTTTATCGGCGGGCGCAGTGATCTATATGCAGAGCGTATTTTGACGGTGATCGAGCCCAATCTCCGCCTTTATCTGGACGGCAAATTGGATCAGCTCATTAATGTTGTAGAACGAAATTAATATTTAGGGAGACGAACATGGCTAAAATGTCAGAGCGCCTGAACAAACCGATTTCGACAAAAGAGTTGGAACGCCGCTGGGCGGCAATCCGCGCCGCGATGGAGGCCGAGGGCATCGATGTTCTGTTGATGCAGAACAATAACGACCACATGGGCGGTTACACCAAATACGTTACCGATGTGCCGGCGTCCAACGGCTATCCCTTCACCGCAGTATTCCCACGCGACGACGCCATGACCATTGTCCATCAAGGCCCGTTCGACGGCGACTTTAAAGTTCCTCCCGAAGGTGACGGAATGGTGCGCGGCGTCAAACGCGTGCTTACGACGCCGTCCTACGAATCCGCGCCCTACACCCGCGATTATGATCCAGCCTTGGCGTGCAAGGCGTTGGAGCCTTTCGCATCCGCTACCATCGGCTTGGTCGGCACTTACCAGATGTCTTTCGCCATGGTCGATTTCGTCAAACGGCAATTTCCAAACGCCACCTATGTCGAAGCCTCGGACATGATGGATCAGATTAAAGTCATCAAAAGCGCCGAAGAGATCGAATTCATCGAAGGCACCGCGGCGCAACAAGACGCGGCCATGCAGGCGGTGATTGATCAGATCAAACCGGGCATGAAAGATTCGGACGTCGCCGCCATCGCCCTTCATACGGGCCATAACCACGGCAGCGAACAAGGCATCTATCTGTGCCAATCCTGGCAGATCGGAAAACCGGCCGCCATCGCGCCCCGCCATAATCAGAACCGGGTGATTAAAGAAGGCGACAGTTTCAACATGCTGGTCGAAAACAACGGCGCCGGCGGTTTTTTCACCGAGATCGGGCGCACCATCGTTTTGGGCGAAGCGACGCAAGCGCAACATGACGAATTGGCATTTACGCTGGAAGCCCAGCGCTTCACCCTGGATTTGCTTAAACCTGGAACCCCTTGCGCCGAAATATGGGATACCTACAACGCCTACATGCGGGATAATGACCGGGACGAAGAAACCCGCCTGTTTTGCCACGGCCAGGGCTATGATCTGGTCGAACGACCGTTGATCCGCAAAGACGAGCCAATGAGCATCCAAAAAAACATGAACATCGTCTGCCATCCGGGGTACATGCGGAACGGCCTATTTTCGTGGATATGCGACAATTACATCATCGGTGATAACGGCCCCGGCGACAGTATCCATAAAACGCCGCAGAAGATATTCGAGGTCGGATGATCGGCGCGCTCATCGGCCAATGCCATGATTGAAACACGCCTAACCGAGTTATTTGGAACGCGCCTGCCGATTATTGCCGGTGGCCTGCAATGGCTGGCAACGCCCGAATACGTCGCCGCCGCCGCCCATGCGGGCATCATCGGGTTTATGACGGCGGCGAGCATTCCGGATTTGGATAAATTGCGGGATGAAATTCGCCGCTGCCGCGATTTATGCGATGGCAAACCGTTTGGCGTGAATGTCTCGATGCTGCCCAAATTGGTCGAGGGCGAAGCAACGCAAAAAGTGTTCGATATCATCGCCGATGAAGCCGTACCCTTTGTCGAAACATCGGGGCACAGTCCCGAAGCCTATATCGGCGGGCTTCAAGATGCCGGCATTAAGGTTATCCATAAAGCGCCGAGCGTTCGCTTTGCCTTAAAAGCCCAAAGCGTCGGCGTCGATGCGGTAGCGGTTGTCGGCGCCGAATGCGGCGGCCATCCAGGATTGGATATGATCGGATCGATGGTGCAAGGCTCATTGGCGGCGCGCAAACTAACCATCCCTGTGGCAATCGGCGGCGGCATCGGCAATGGCGATCAATTGGTCGCGGCGCTGGCGTTGGGAGCCGACGGCGTCGTGGTCGGCACGCGCTTTTTAGTTGCCGATGAAGTTTGGGCGCACCCGGATTACAAAAAGCATCTGATCGAAGCCTCGGAGACCGATACCACGCTGGCCCTCCAATCTTTGCGCAATACAATTCGGGCGCTTGCCAACGAGACCATGACAGAAGTGCAAAAGATCGAAGCCGAACATCCCGGCGATATAGACGCGTTGATGCCACTCATATCGGGGAAAATCGGGCGTGAAGCGTTGCAAACAGGTGATTGGAACAAAGGCGTGCACTCAGTCGGTCAATCGGTCGTCTTCGCCGATCAGATTGAGCCGCTTGCCGATATCGTCCAGCGCATGGATGCCGAAGCGAGCGCGGCGCTGGCGCGGATTAAAACGCTGGCCTGCCGTTCTTACGCGCCGTAAATAACGCGCGCGGGGAGAAGCCAAAATTGCCGTGAATTAACCCTGATCAAGGCCCCGCAAATTGATTTCAGGTAAAAAACTAATATAAACTTGTTGTCGTTCGAGCCAAAGGGTCAAAAGATGGATAGGGCTCTTCTAAACAACAGAACACCGGATCAACTCAGGGCCTCAATCCCGGCTCGGATCCTCGCACCGACAATGGCCGGCATTTTGACGGCATATGATGTTTCGCCGAAAGGAGCAGTCTCCGAAGTGCCAGCTTATCTTCAGGATATTTATTACTGGGCCTATCTTAACCCCAGAAACGTAGAGCTTTTAGACCGCGAATCGGTGGTCAAAATCCTACTCTGGGGTCGGCATAAACACCTCCGGCAAAAAGCCTTTGACGAAATCGCCCCTGGACAGAGCGTGCTGCAACCTGCCCATGTTTACGGAGAATTTTCGCCGACCCTGGCTCGCCATCTAGGCCCAAGCGGCCAGCTTGATGTCATCGACGTCGCGCCAGTCCAGGTTGCCAATTGCCGGCGCAAATTGGCGCCCTATCCGCAAGCATCGGTCCACCGTGCAGATGCGTCGCAGCCGGGCACCGGCATCTATGACGCCGTCTGCTGTTACTTCCTGCTCCACGAGATACCCGACGATTATAAGCACTTGGTGGTCGATGCGCTGCTGGATCGGGTCGTGCCGGGCGGCAAAGTTATCTTTGTCGATTACCACAAGCCCCATTGGGCACATCCCCTGAAACTAATTACCAGCCTCGTGTTCGATACTTTGGAGCCTTTCGCCAAGAGCCTGTGGCGCAGCGAGATCATGGAATTCGCGAAAAACGCCGACCAGTTTAATTGGCGCAAAGAAACTTATTTCGGCGGCCTTTTTCAAAAAGTCATCGCCCAGCGCCAAGAGGAATAAGGATCATGAAAATGATCGAAACAGACGTTGCCATCGTCGGTGCGGGCGGCGCTGGAATTCGGGCTGCCATCGCCATTGCCGAAGCCGATCCGACGATCCGCGTCGCGCTCATATCCAAGGTTTACCCGATGCGCAGCCATACCGTCGCCGCCGAAGGCGGGGCCGCCGGCGTCATTAAGGAAAATGACAGCCTAGATGACCATTTTGCCGATACGGTCAGCGGCGGCGATTGGCTGTGCGATCAGGACGCGGTCGAACTCTTCGTCGCCGAAGCCCCAAAGGAGCTTATCCAATTGGAACACTGGGGATGCCCGTGGAGCCGCGAAGAGGATGGTTCGGTCGGCGTCCGCCCGTTCGGCGGCATGAAGATGGAACGAACCTGGTATGCCGCCGATAAAACCGGCTTTCACCTACTTCACACGCTTTTCCAGACATCCCTTAAATATCCCTCCATCACACGGTTCGACGAATTCTACTCGACCGAGCTTTTGGCGGCGAACGGACGCTGCCAGGGGGTCATGGCCATCGAAATGCGTTCGGGCCGAGTCCATGCGTTCATCGCCAAGTCTGTTATTATGGCCACCGGCGGCGCCGGCCGGATTTTCCCCTTCACCACCAACGGCGCCATCAAGACCGGCGACGGCATGGCGATGGCCTATCGGGCCGGTGTTCCCTTGAAGGACATGGAGTTCATCCAATACCACCCAACGGGGCTGCCGGGGACCGGCATCTTGATCACCGAGGCGGCGCGCGGCGAAGGCGCATCGCTCACCAACAAAGACGGTTATCGCTATCTCCAGGATTACGGCCTCGGACCGGCCGATCCGTGGCCGCGCAAAAAGGCCATGGAGCTGGGACCGCGCGACCGATTGAGCCAGGCTTTTTGGCATGAACAGAAAAAAGGACGGACCGCCCAGACCCCTCATGGCGACGTGGTTTATCTTGACCTTCGCCATCTGGGAGAAAAAAAGATCGACGAGCGCCTGCCAATGGTCCGCGATCTGGCGATCAGCTATATACGCGTCGATCCGGTCCATGATCTGATCCCAGTGCGTCCCGTCGTCCACTACACAATGGGCGGTATTGATACAGACATCGATGGGGCCACCAGTCTGGACGGGTTGTTCGCCATCGGCGAATGCGCCTGCGTCAGCATCAATGGAGCCAACCGGCTGGGTTCAAACTCCCTGACCGAGCTCCTGGTCTTTGGCGCCAGGGCCGGGCGCGGAGCCGCAAAACTGGCGGCCACAGCTCCAGCCCCGGATATGGAGGGCGTTCAAGAACAGGCCAGAGCCGCCGAGGAACGGGTACTGGCATTGTTCCGCAGAGCCGACGGCGGGGAGAGCATCCCCGGTCTGCGCCAGGAAATGCACGACACCATGGAAAGCGGCGCCGGCATTTATCGGAGCGCCGCGTCGCTATTGGCCAGCGCCACAAAGATAAGCGCGCTTCGCCGCCGATATTCAGGTGTGGCGCTCACCGATAAATCCAATGTTTATAACACCGACCTGATCCAGGCGTTGGAGCTGGGCGCCATGCTCGACGTCGCCGAGGCGATTGTTGCAGCCGCCCTTGAGCGCAAAGAATCCAGAGGCTCCCACCAACGGCTTGATTTTGAAGCGCGCGACGACGACGCCTATCTCAAGCATTCACTCGCCTATTATTCCGAAACCGGCGATCCCGAAATTCGCCACCGAGACGTGACTATCACCAAATCGCAACCGGCCGAAAGGGTCTATGGAGGGGCTGGCAAATGAGCGAACGCATCTTGGAGCTGGAAATCTTGCGCTACGATTCGGACGCCGATGCGCCACCCGCGCATCGCACCTATTCAGTCCCCTGCCAGGAAGATGGGGTGGTTTTAGACGCGCTCAACTACGTGAAAGACCATCTTGACCGCACGCTCTCCTACCGTTGGTCCTGCCATATGGCGGTGTGCGGAAGCTGCGGCATGATGATCAATGGGGAACCCATGCTTGCCTGCAAGGCATTCATCCAAGATCTACCCGATAAAATACGCATAGAGCCTCTCGCCAATTTCGAAATAGAGCGCGACCTGGTTACCGACTGCACTGGCTTCGTAAAAAAATTAGCCAGCGTTAAACCTTACCTCCACCCCAAGGAAGACCGCGCCATTGAAGAAGGCGCCCATGCGCAATCACCGGCCGAGCTTAGGCGGTTCAAACAATTCACCCTCTGTATTAATTGCATGCTGTGCTACGCCGCCTGCCCCCAATTCGCAGCGGATCCGGATTTCGCCGGACCCGGCGCGCTGGCGCTGGCGCATCGCTACAACTTGGACAGCCGGGATAAAGGCCGGGCAGTACGGCAAGATACGGTCGCCGCCAATGACGGCATCTGGGCGTGCAGCTTTGTCGGTGCTTGCTCCGAGGTTTGCCCCCACGCGGTCGATCCAGCCGCCGCCATCCAACAGATCAAGATCGCCAGTACCATGGATTATTTTAAAAACATGATCGGCCTGGGGAGGGATAAATGAATACCAAGCCATATGTCCGGCCCTTCCCGCGTTATTCGTGGTGGCTCACCAAAGCGCGTTATGTCCGCTACATGACCCGCGAAATTACCAGCTTGTTCATCGCCGCCTATACCGGGCTGCTGGTCATTGGCCTCGGAACGCTCGCTGACGGCAAAGGTGCCTGGGACGCTTATCTGGCGGCATTGCAAAGCCCAATGGGAGTGGCCTTCCACGCGGTGGCATTTGCTTTCGCGGTTTACCACTCGGCGACTTGGTTCAACGTCACACCGAAGGCCATGCCCATAGAAATAGCGGGCAAGCGGCTTCCCGATATCGCCATCATCGGCGCCCATTACGCCGTTTGGGTGGTGGTTTCGGCGGCTCTTTTCTTATTATCGGTGGGAGGCTGAGCATGGTGCCTTCTCATAAGCCCCTGATCTGGTCACTTTTTGCCGGCGGCGGCACCTTCGCCGCCTTCGCGGCCCCAGTGATGATCCTGATGACCGGCCTCGCCCTGCCCTTAGGGCTGTTGGCGCCGGACACCCTCTCCTTCGAGCACATGTCCGCGCTGCTTGGTCATCCCATCGCCAAAGGGCTGATATTCTTCTCCATCTTCCTGCCCGCCTGGCATGCGGCGCACCGCCTGCGCATTACCGCCCACGACCTGGGAATCCGGGCCGATGGGTTGGTCATGGTGGTCTGCTACGGCCTCGCGGCATTGGCAACACTGGCCGCCGGGTATTATCTATTGGTTATTTGACAGCTTGCACGTTGCCGAGGTTAAGAATTTATTTTAACTGGTCATAGGCGGCCTGATCAAAATCGCTGACCTGAATGATGGCATCGCGCAGTTGTTCCACTTCTTCGATCAAGGCGCGTTCGGTGTCTGACAAAATGCCCGCATCTACTGCGGCGTTCATCATCTCGATGACGGTGCCTTTGGCCAATTGCCCGTCGCGCCGCGCTTTTTCAAGTTTGCTGCGCGCCGGACCCGCCGCAAGGGTACGGGCAAACGCATGTTCGAGGGCCCCCATTCCAAGATCGTCTGGACCGGGAACAAAAATATCAGCCGTTACCGCATCTCTAACCTCCATATTTGTTGTTATCGCCTCGGCCACAGCATCGATTTGCCTATCCGTCGGGGCAGCATGCCGCGTGCCAAGGGGGAATGTCAGGATTTTCGTAGCCCTGGCAGCGAAGCGATTGGGCAGGTTGGCAAGAACGCCCAGCAACGCATTTTCGATTTCTTTGAGAGCGTGCGTGCAGGTCCATTCGAGCAAAGCCCTTTCGCCTTCCGGGCGTCCATTGTCGTGAAAATGTTTTAGCGTTGCGGTAGCCAGAAACATCCACGAAAAGGCATCGGATAGGCGGCCCGATAAATATTCCTTACGTTTGAGAGCGCCACCTAATGTCCCAAGAGCAACATCTGAAATCAGTGCGAATGCCGCCGAGAGGCGCGCGATATCTTTGTAATAGCGGGCCTCGAAACCCTGAACGGGCGACGATGCCAAGCGACCAGCTGATAAGCCCAGCACCAGTGCCCGGCCGGTATTTTTGAATATATGGGCGAGATGGCCGAAGAAGGCCCGGTCGAAAGATTTAACATCTCCGGCATTGGCAGCCACCATCTCGTCGAGGACGAACGGATGACAGCGGATTGCGCCCTGGCCGAAGATGATCAACGAACGGGTTAAGATATTTGCGCCTTCAACCGTTATGCCAACCGGAATAGCGGCGTGGGCACGGGCAATGATGTTTGATGGCCCCCTGCAAATTGCAGAGCCGGCAAGGATATCCATAGCGTCATTGATGCATAACCGGGAACCTTCGGTCAGGTAAGCTTTGACAATGGCGGATATGACGGACGGCTTTTCGCCGGCGTCCACCGCGCCAAAGGCCAGGCGTCTGGCGGCGTTCATAAAATAGGCATGGACGGCAATGCGGGCCAAGCGTTCGCGCACACCTTCGAATTTGGCAATCGGCAACCCAAATTG
>JABMOP010000195.1 GCA_013204125.1 Rhodospirillales bacterium
AGGAGGTTTTCAAGCGAATTGGAGATAAATGTGAGTTTGCCGTCAGCATCCGTTCGGTAATAGGTATCGGTCATGCCGTCGAACAACGACATGACACGCTTAATTATCTGATCGTTATCGTTATCCATATCATCCGATACGGTGCCGTTAATCGGCATTCAAATGGCCCCCGATTTTCGCAAATTTGCTGTCTTATAAATGGGGACGATGGAGGACGGTTGCTATAGCTTTTATGAATAAAATTGGCCGGAATTCGCCCTAACAACCGATTGCCTGATGTCTTTGCACGATCCGCATCCGCACCCGATCGGCCACGCCTTCGCCCTTAAACGAATACCGTGTGGGTTCCGCAGATTTTCCGAGTAGTTCAAGTGCGGTGCGAAGTTCGGCGCAGGCGCGTGCCGCCTCACCGCGCGCATTGAATACCAGTGCCAAATTTTCTCGCTGGATCGCCGTGCCGACGCGGCTTTTCATTTTTTCTTCTAGCGCCAAGGATTTGCGGTGGAATTCTTCGGACCGGTCCAATTCGCCTTTTTTGAGCAGCATATGACCGATCGTGCGATAGCGGTTGGAACGATTGACCTCGGCGATGCCGGTTGCCGCTTTGTCGGTCCCGGCTTTATTTTCAGGGGCGCCGGGCTCGTTGAATACGGCGGGTCCGGTATTTAAGATCATCACAAGGGCGAGGACCAGAAACGCAAAAAATGCAATCCATATTAAATTCCGTTTAAAAATTTCCATAAACTTGTTCGCTATTTTCTATGGATTTTCGCCGTTCTGCCTGCCTGAGTTGAGTTTTAACAAACGAACGGAAAAAGGGACGAGCGCCATTATAAGAAAAAATCGGGCCAATTGATGGGTAATAATAAAAGTCACATCGGCGCCGAGGGCAAAGCCGACAATAGACATTTCCGCAAAACCACCGGGCGCAAAGCCCAGGATCAGTTGTCTAATGGGTATTTCCGATATGAAGCTGGTGGCCCAAGCGAAGAGGGCGGCGATGGAAATCATAAAAATAGATACGAATACGGCATGGAATATCTGACCACCTATTTCGCGGATCTTTAAATCGCCGAACATCGTGCCGATGCGGGCGCCGATGATAAGTTGGGCGGCGCCGATGAGAAAATCGGGGACATGCCAGTCTGTGGTGCCGGTCCCTGATAGGATGCCGATGGCGATCATCGGCCCCATTAGTTGGGCGACCGGTATACGGGCACGCGCCGCGATTAAGTAAGCGGCGAAGGAGACCACGGTAATTAGTCCAATTTCCACCACGCCGACATCTTCGAAGGCGACCCCGGTGCCGACGCTGCCGTCCGGCTCGTATCCTCCGAAAATCCGAAAGACGATGGGAATAGTGATGACGGTCAATACCATGCGGATGCTTTGCATCACAGATATCAGCCGCTCGTCGCCGCCATAATATCCGCCGAAAATGGCCATCGGGATCATGCCGCCGGGCGCCGCCGAAAAATAGGCGGTGACGAGATCATGACGCGCGATAACGCGAAGATAAACCGTGATAATTGCCGTGGTCACGATCACATTGAGCAAGATGGTGATGATGCTCGGCAGCCACTTGATGATCTGCCCGCCAAGTTCAGGGGATACGGTGGTGCCAAACACCGCGCCTAGGACGCCGATCATCGGCGAGCGCAGCCATTCAGGCATCCATAATTTTAAGCCCAGAGAAACGCCTAAAACCGTGGCCGTTAAGGGGCCGAGCACCCACGGCAAGGGGAAGCGAAATTTGGCGAATAGGAGCGCCCCGGCCAAACCGAGTGCAAGGGTTAGCAGCAATTGCCGCCAATGTAGCCGTGTTTCCTGCGTATAAAGGTGTAAATTAATCAATGCAGCCGGGCTCTAGAAGAGGCCTTCGACTTTGCCCGCTTCGTTGAGACCAATGCCGTTCGCCGCCGGCACCCGCGGCAGACCCGGCATGGTCATGATGTCGCCGCAGATAGCTACCAAGAATCCGGCGCCTGCTGAGAGGCGAACCTCGCGCACATGCACTTCATGGCCTTCCGGCGCGCCGATAAGTTTTGGGTCCGCCGATAGGCTGAGAGGCGTTTTAGCCATGCACACCGGCAAATTCCCATAACCGGCTTGCTCGTAGGTTTTTATTTGTGCTTTGACCCGTTCGATGGCGCTCACCTCGCCTGCTTTGTAAACCTTGGTGGCGATGGTTTCGATTTTTTCCCAAAGCGGTTGCTTGTCATCATAGAGAAATTGGAATTTTCCGTTGCCTGCGTCGATTTTGTCGGTAACGCGGCGGGCCAATTCTTCGGTGCCGGCGCTACCGTCTGCCCAGTGGGTGCATTCAACCGCGTCAATTCCAAGCTCCGCCGCCGCCGCCATGACCAGCTTGACCTCGGCATCGGTGTCGTTTGAGAAACGGTTAAGCGCGACCGTTACCGGTATCCCAAATTGCAGTAAATTTTCCATATGCCGGGATAGATTGGCGATGCCTTCGCTCAGAGCGGATAAGTTCTCGTCTCCAAGATCTGTTCGCGCCACACCGCCGTGCATTTTAAGCGCCCGAATTGTGGCGACCAGAACGACAGCATCGGGCGTCAATCCTGCCTTTCGGCATTTAATGTTAAAAAATTTCTCGGCGCCGAGGTCAGATCCGAAACCGGCTTCGGTGACGGTGAATTCCGCAGTTTTTAGTGCGGCGCGGGTGGCGATGGCGGAATTGCAGCCATGCGCGATATTGGCAAATGGCCCGCCGTGCACGAAGGCCGGGTTATTTTCCAAGGTCTGCACCAGATTGGGCATCAAGGCGTCTTTCAAAAGCACCGTCATGGCGCCGGCGGCTTGGAGATCCTCTGCCGTAACCGGTTGCAGATCGCGGGTTTCGGCGACGATGATGCGCCCTAGACGCTGGCGTAAATCCTTTAAGTCTTTGGCCAGGCAAAAAATTGCCATTACTTCCGATGCGACGGTGATATCAAAATGATCTTCGCGCGGGAAGCCGTTGGCGACACCGCCCAGCGATCCGACGATGGCGCGTAGCGCCCGGTCGTTGAGATCAACCACCCGGCGCCAGCTGATGCGGCGGGCATCGATGCCCAACTCGTTGCCCCAATAAATATGATTGTCGAGCATTGCCGATAAAAGATTATGCGCCGATCCGATGGCGTGAAAATCACCGGTGAAATGAAGATTAATATCTTCCATCGGGATGACTTGGGCGTAGCCGCCTCCGGCGGCGCCGCCTTTCATGCCGAAACACGGCCCGAGGCTCGGCTCGCGTAGGCAAATGGCTGTTTTGCGGCCGATACGGTTGAGCGCATCGCCAAGCCCGACGGTGGTCGTGGTCTTACCTTCACCGGCTGGTGTCGGCGTTATGCCGGTCACTAAAATCAGCTTACCGTCCGGCCTGCCTTCCAGGCCGGCTAAGTAGTCCAAATCGATTTTGGCCTTGCCTCGGCCATAAGCTAAAACAGCGTCCTCCGGGATATTCAGTTTCGCTGCAATATCGAGGATTGGCGCCGGCGATGCGGCACGGGCAATTTCCAGGTCGCTAGGTACGGTTTTGGGACTCATTTCGAATTAGGCTCCCGCTGGCGAAAGCATTTCGGCTATTTAGAGGCCTTCGCGGTAAATGGCGGCCCATAATGCCTCTGTTATGCCCGGGCGCAACATTTTAAAACATATTCGGTTAAATTTTATTTTGGGATAAATCCCACTAAATCAAAAAATTAGCTTGCTAGCATTCAGTTTGGGCCGAGTTGCCGACATTGCCTCCAAGGCATTTTATCCCAACTAAGTGGGCATGATTCCACCCTTATAAACGGCGGGTTTGGGTGCTTATTCGGCGGCCAGTA
>JABMOP010000196.1 GCA_013204125.1 Rhodospirillales bacterium
GCGTTGGCGTCAACGCCGCCGGTCAGCACCTTGCCTGAACTTGGCACCACGGTGTTATAGGCGCGCGCAAGCCGCGTGATGGAATCCAGTAATATCACCACGTCGCGTTTGTGTTCGACCAGACGCTTGGCTTTTTCGATGACCATTTCGGCAACTTGTACATGGCGTATGGCCGGTTCGTCGAAGGTCGAGCTGACAACTTCGCCTTTCACCGAACGCGCCATATCGGTCACTTCTTCCGGCCGCTCATCGATCAACAGAACGATCAGGTAACATTCCGGATGATTTACCGAGATTGCGTGGGCGATATTTTGCAACATCACCGTTTTGCCGGTGCGGGGCGGCGCGACGATCAGCGCGCGCTGGCCCTTGCCTTGCGGCGCAACCAGATCAATCACTCGGCAGGTCGGGTCGGCGCCCGGGCCTTCGATTTCCATGTTGAGCCGTTCATCGGGATAAAGCGGCGTCAGATTATCGAAATTGATGCGGTGGCGGACTTCCTGCGGGTCTGTAAAATTAATATCTTTTACTTTTAAGAGCGCGAAATACCGCTCGCCATCCTTGGGCGCGCGAATTTGGCCTTCGACCGTATCGCCGGTGCGCAGGCCAAACCTTCGAACCTGGCTCGGCGATATGTAAATATCGTCGGGGCCGGGAAGATAATTGGATTCCGGCGAGCGCAGAAAACCGAAGCCATCCTGCAACACTTCGAGGACGCCGTCGCCGGATATGGCAACATCGTTTTCCGCCAATTGTTTGAGGATAGCGAAGAGCATGTCCTGTTTGCGGAGGCTGCTGGCGTTTTCGATTTCAAGATCTTCGGCGAATTTGAGAAGATCGATGGGTGTTTTTTGCTTTAATTCTTGGAGGTTCATGAGCGTTAACTATGTTCATTAGGGGGTGAAGGAGAAGGCGCCGCGGAATGCGGCAAGATAGAATCTGGGCGAGAGGCCCGGCAACGAATAAGAGAGGATATGATTTTATGCTGCCTCGATCGAGACACGTTCTGAATTGAATAACACCTACATCAAAACCTTAGATTAAGTCAAATATAGTTTTTATTCATCCCGGCGCAAGCAGTCCTGACTATAAATTTCATTATACAAATCAACGCCTTAAAAAGGCCTTACCACGGCCAATATTACGATACCGATCATCAGAACCGTCGGCACTTCGTTCATCATGCGGTAGAACTTGGCTGGCCGCTGATTGCGATCGGCCTCAAAATCTTTGCGCCATTTACTGAGCATTCCGTGTACCCCGAGCATCAGGATCACCAAAGTGAGCTTCACATGCAGCCAGCTTTCGGACCAGACATTATCGCCGAGGTTCAACAGCAACCAGCCGCCAAAAAGGACGGCGGCGATCATCGCTGGGTTTATGATAGCCCGCAAAAGACGCCGTTCCATCACTTTGAAGGTTTCCGATTGGATGCTGCCGGCCTCTGCATCCGAGTGATAGACATACAACCTAGGCAGATAGAGCATCCCTGCCATCCACGCCATAACGCTGATGATGTGCAACGCTTTAACCCACAAAAATGCGGAAGCTGATAATTCAAACATCGCTTTTCCTATTCGTTAGTTGGCCGCGTGGAGCGGACATGATGATGGCGGGGCGGAGCACGCGTGGCCTGGGCCGGCCGACATAATCGCCGCCTTGCCCGCAAACGCGGCGCGCACAATATCCGCTAACCCGGTTATGAATTCAGAATTATCGGCCAAAGCCGGCGCCCGAAGATAGGGCGCGACACCCAAATTTTCGGCGATGTGGCGATATTCCATATCCAATTCCACCAAGGTTTCGGAATGTTCCGACACGAAGGCGATGGGCAAAATAACAACCCCGACCTGATCGTGGGCAGCGCGCGCCAATTCATCACCAAGCGATGGGCCGATCCATTTTAACGGGCCGACGCGGCTTTGATAGCAAAGCGCCCAATCTGCTTCTATCAAACCGGCGGCGGCGGCGATGGCAACCGCAGATTTTAGCGCTTGATCGGGATAGGGATCACCGGATTGAACGATTTTTTCCGGCAATCCATGGGCCGAAAATAAAACTCGCATTGGTTTGCCCGCCGGCGCAGACCCGAGGGTCGTTTGTAAAATCTGAGCTTGGGCGCGGATAAATCCGGCGTGAGCCGGGTAACAACAAATCGCGTAGCTTGGAACATTGAGGCCCACTTTTATGGCCTCGCCCCGCCATTCTTCCAACGACGAGGCGGTCGTGGTTGTCGAAAACTGCGGATAGAGGGGCAATAAGACAATTTCATCGGGATCAAATTCCGCAACTTCGGCGGCGGTTTGGCGGGCGCGGGGATGCCAATAGCGCATCGCAATAAAGACCCGAACTTCTACGCCGTCGCCGCCGGCTAATTCTTTTTCC
>JABMOP010000197.1 GCA_013204125.1 Rhodospirillales bacterium
ATAACTGCGGCGCCGAGACCAGGTACCGCGCCGAGGCCTGCCCCAATGAGCGAACAACGCAGCACGAGGAACGGATGGGCGAGTGTATCGCGGATGCCTTGCATCTGGCTCCAACGGGATCCCATGCGGGTATCGCCGGCAATTTTGGCGCGGGTGATGACCAGATCAGCAAGTTCCGGCAGGGCAAACAGGCCGAGCGCCAGCGGCACCACCTTCAACCCGTCATAGAGATAAAGAGAATCAAAGGTCCAGCGCAGTGTCCCGGTTTGCGGATCGTCGCCTGCGGTGGCGATCAAAATACCGATACAGGCCGCGGCAAAGCCTTTCATCGGTGTCGAGCCGCCGAGAACTGCGACTAAAGACATTCCAAATAAACAAAACGTCAACAATTCGGGCTTGGCCAGTTTGAGCATGACCGGCTGAATGATAGGGATGCTTACCCCCAATAGAACAGCGCCGAATAGCCCGCCAATGACCGAAGCGGAAAAAGCGGCGCCAAAGGCGCGGCCCGCTTCGCCCTTCCGCGCCATTGGAAACCCATCGAGGATGGTGGCGGCCGAGCCCACCGTACCCGGAACGCCGAACAGCACGGCTGGAATGGTATCGGAGGTGGCGACAACCGCGCTCAATCCGATCAGGAAAGCCATCGCCGTGTGCGGGTCCATATCGAATGTGAAAGGAAGAAGCAGCGACAAGCCGACAAGTCCGCTCAGCCCCGGTATGACGCCGAGCACCAGGCCGAACAAAACACCGAGGCTTAGGAAAGATAGACGCGTCGGGTCCGTCATAATGATAGCGGCCTTGACCGCCATCTGCATCATATCGGATTCCATTGACCCGCCTTAACCGCTGCCCAGCTGCGGGCGCTACGCGGCTCTTTCATTTGGTGAAGGGGTAGAATTTGGGGGCGAGCCTTTTCATAGCCCGCCCCCAGACAAATTTGCCAATTACCGGTGTTATTTACGGCCCATAGCTTTTTTCGCCAGCGCCACCGCTGCCGTTGGTGCGGCTAATAATCCGGCCAGGGTTTGATCAACGTCGGCGCCGTTTTGCCAATTGAGCTTGATCTTCGTTTTCTTGGCGTCGGCCTTAAACGCAGGATCATTCATTGTGTCAACGAATGCCTTGCGGAGTGCGGCCTTGCGGTCGGCGGGAATCTCCGGCGCGGCGGCAAGCGGCCGGCCTAATACGGCGCGTCCGAATATGATCTCCATTGCTTTTCGCGCTTCGGGGGATTTGGCGTAATCGAAAACATGTGCCGCATCACCAAAAAACGGATCTTTTTTCAAACCCAGCTGCACGACAATTTTCAGATCACCCTTGTCGATGAATTTCTGCCAGCGCGACTGGATCGAAGATTTGGCCAACCCACAACTGCCTTGAACTTCGCCTTGCTGCATGGCGAGGTTGATGCCCTTGGTGCCTTTGTAGCCGTGGATGATTTTGATATTGGTGCCGGCCAGATTGTTGAACACGGTAATATGCTGGCTGGTAATCGCCGCCGGGCCGGTGGCGCCGAAGGAAATGCCCTTGGCCTTAATCAGATCATCGAAGGACTTAATGCCGGACGTTTTCCAGACGCCGCAACTGAAGGTTTCCTGGTTCATATTGCCGATCCAGCTAAATTTTGTCGGATCGAACTTGGCTTTGGATTTGCCGCCGCCGAACATTGGTTCAAGCGCGGTGGATGATGCGAAAACAAGTAAGTTGGTGCCGTTTTTAGGCGTTGCATTATAGACGTAGTTGGCTGCTCGTAGGGAACCTGCGCCCGGCATGTTTTTCGGCACCACGGTTGGGTTGCCGGGAATATGGTTGCCCAAATGGCGGGCGAGGACGCGGGCATAAGTATCGTAGCCGCCGCCGGCGCCGTAGCCGATATTCAAGGTGATGGTTTTGCCTTTGTAGAAATCTGCGACGCTTTGGGCGTTGGCGGCGCCCGGTGCAGCGGCGATAACCGAACCGAACGCCGCAATAACAGCCATGCGGCGCAAGAAAGCTTGCATATTCATAACTTATGTCTCCCTGTTAAATTTACGTGCGTTTTTTTAAATTAAATAATACTTCGATTTCTAAGTTTATGGCAGCCGTCTCCAATTGGCAACGAACAAACGAGGCCGGGTGCGCCCCGGTTGAAAGTTTCAAATTAATCAGTTCTGCGGGCGCCCGCCCTTACCTTTCCAATAGCGGTCGTTGACGTATTTTTGGAAATGTTCACCGGTCTCGTAACGTTTTAGCTGCACCCATTCGAATAGCGCCAGGAACGTGCCTTTGCCGAAGGCGCCGGGCATGATCGCCACCGCCGCATCGGCGGCACTTTTGCCATTCGCTTTTTCAAAATTTTCGGGCATGAAAAGAATGGTCGGCGTGAACATGGCGCGCCATTTACGCGCTAACTTTCGCTCGGTGCTCACTTCGCCATCTAAATCGGTGGCTTCTTTATGGCCCCATAAATCAACTTGAACGATGTCGAAATGCTTGCGGACGAAGGCATTGATTTTGGGGTCGACCATCAATTCGGTCTGCACTTTTTTACAATAGATACAGCCCTTCTGTTCAACAATGATGACCAGCCTTTTTCCGTTTGCCGCCGCCGTCTCCATGTCTTCTTTCATATCCAGGAAACTTTCCAGATACCACGAATGGCGGTATATGCCATCGTCCCCCAAAGTCGGCTGGGGTATTGCCGCGGGCGGCTCAGCCGCCGCAGCCGCCGCAGCCATTGGCTGGAAGGCTATTAAAACCGCAAACGCAGTCGTCAGGGCTAATTTTTTAAAGCTTTGCATGATTTAGATGTTCTCCCGCCGGGCCAATATTTTCTCTTGAATGATTTAGACTATTCCACATTAGTTATGGGTGAATTATAGCAAGCGGCGGCGCCCAATAACAGAAATTTAAGGGAAAGATTTGACCGCGCCTTTTTCGGCAAATGTGACGGCGGGATGGTGCATCAGCTGCGATACCGGAACCAAGGTAAATCCTTTGGCGGCAATGGCTGGCAGCCATTTTGCCAGCGCTACCAGGGTCGCATCTTTCGGATGGCCGATGGCGACGGCAGACCCATTTCGCATTGCCACCTGTTCGGTTTCCTCCAGCCGGCGCATGACCTGTTCGAATTCCGGCTCGTTGTCTAAAAACACGTTGCGGGATGCAGACGGCATGCCGATTTCGCGGGCGATGGTTTCGCCCTTGGATAGGGGCGAGGTGCGCGAATCGAGGAAGAACAATCCGCGCCGCTTTAATTCTTGAAGGACAACCCGCATGTTGGCCGCATCGGACGTAAATTTACTGCCCATATGATTGTTAACGCCGACATAACCGGTAAATCGGCCAAGCACCCAATCCAGGCGTTTCAAAACCACGGCCGGTTCGGTATCGCGCAGCAACACGTTTGGCCCCGGATCAACCTCGTAGCTTTCGGCTTCCATCGCCACATGGGCCAGTATTTCGTGGCCCGCCGCCTTTGCGGCTTTTACCTGACTGCTGACATTGCCGGCATAGGCGAGAAAGGCGATGGTCAAAGGGCCGGGCAAGGCGATTGCCCGCGCCGTGCGTTTGCGGTCAACCCCGGCATCATCGATGACGATGGCAATTCGCAGATGCCGGGCCGGGCTGGCCGTCGGCTCCGGTGGTAAATTTGGCGCTGCCGTCCGGCTGACGGTGACAGTCACCGGGACGGTTACCGGAACCGCAACCGGTTCGGGATTTGTTATCGATGCGTCTTCTAATTTTCTTGGCTTTTGCGTTTCTGAGACAGGCTTGGTGGATGTCGTTTTTATGGTCTGGCGCGGCGGCTCGAACAAGCCCGTACTCGCCGGTGTTTCAGGCTCCAACCTTCGTTCACCCATATATAGGGCGGTACCGCTAGCGGCGATCACCAGCACCACAACGGCGAATCCGACCGTTTTAGCGACATTTCTCATTCAGCAACCCAAACCGGTGTTCAGCCTAATTTCCGCATAACTATCAACAAAACCGGGGATATTCCATTGCTAAAAACCGGGATGCAGCGATAATTTACCAAAACCCTAGGCCCTAAAAGGGTAACGAATTGTAAAATTGTGACTGCGGCACGCGAAGCAAATTGAAATTCTTGCCTTACAATTCCGATCCGAGTGCCGCCAGATCATCCAAAATTGGGCACTCGGGTCGGTCATCGCCATGGCATTGACTGGATAGTTTAATAAGCGTCTGGCGCACGCTTTGTAGTTCTGCAATGCGCTGTTCAACATCTTTGATATGGCGCCCGGTCAGCGCTTTAACTTCGGCGCTGGAACGGTTGCGGTCCTGCCAAAGGCCTAAAAGCTCGGTCACGTCTTTCAATGGGAAGCCTAGTTTACGTGCGCGGTTGACGAAGCGCAGGGTTTCGATATCGGGCGCATCATAATCGCGGTAGCCGCCGGGCGTTCGGGGCGGCTCGGGGATCAATTTGATACTTTCGTAATAGCGGATGGTCTTGGCGGTGACGCCGGTCAGTTCCGATAATTTTCCGATATTCATTGTGTTTTCCTAACGAGAAGACGACATAAATTGCGCGCGCGCCTATAGACGCGCCGCTTTCAATCTCAAGGCGTTGCTGATGACCGAAACCGAGCTCAGGCTCATGGCCGCTGCGGCAATCATCGGACTGAGCAAAATGCCGAAGAACGGAAATAGAATACCGG
>JABMOP010000198.1 GCA_013204125.1 Rhodospirillales bacterium
ACATTATCCATCACGCCGTCAAAGCTGATGATCGCTTTACCGTTCTCGTCATGGTCGGTGACGATGCGGCGTTGTTTAAAGCTCATAAGGGAACTCGCGAGGTCAAAATCAGGGAGAGAGGGGTATCAGAAATTAACCGGTGGGGCCAACCACCCAAAATTCGGCGGCGTCCGGTAGATCGTCCGAGCTCACGCCTTCGGTGGTGTAGCGCCACGCCCGAACACTACCCGACCAGTGATCTTCGGCGAGCCCGGCCTTCAGTTTTAGTTTTCTAAAAAACTTATCCGGCTCGGGAAGGGAGCCCCAGACAACCGGCAGGAAAACGCCGCGCTTGCCTTGGTCGGTCAAGACAACGCCGTCGATGCCCGGGCGCAATTGGGAAACGAGATCGGCTTCGGACGTATAGTGCATCGGCACTTGCGGGCTTAGCACCGATAGATGCATGGAAATATGGCTGGCTTTAAGTTCGTCCCATGCCAGCGGCGAAAAGCGCGGATCTTGAAACGCGGCGCGGCAAGCATTTTCGGCCACATCGGCGATCAGCGGTTGATGTGCCTGGACCGAGCCGATGCAGCCGCGCAATTTGCCCTCCTTTTCCAAGGTAACGAAACACGCGCGGTTTTCGCTTAAGACCTTTGGAAAGCTGTCCAATCGAACATCTAATTTTGCGGCGCCGTTTAATTTTGCGGTGATGGCATGAGCGCCGAATTTGAGCAATTCTGCGCCATGGCTACCCAACATGGCGCGCGTCTCGCCGCCGATGCCGGCAGTGGCGCTATCGGGTTCCGCGCCGGCGAAAAATAGCCACGATCCGTAGCCGACGACCCGGCTTTTATCGCCGGCGGTATCGCCGGAATTTCGCACGTCGGCAGTCACCGCCGACAGTCCCTTTTCGTGGGCGAGCGTCAATAGCGGACGGATGGAATGGCGGCCGCAAGCCTGTTCTTCGCCCAAATCGGCGGCGCTCAATTGTTCGATCGCCCGGCGTGCGCCATCGTCCGAGGCTTGCGCGTCACTGTAGGGCAAATAGTGGCTAAGGTCCGATGAAATGAGGATCAGCGTTTCCGGCCCGCCCCATAATATTCTGAGAACTTCCACCACTTCGTCGACGCTTGCCTCGCCGACGATCAACGGCACGATGGAAAAATTATCCAGCACTTCCTGTAGGAACGGCAAATGGACTTCGATCGCATGATCGTCCGCGTGGGTGGCATCGAAAACCTGAACCTGGGGAAGGCGCTGGATCATGGCGGCGGCGTCTCGGTCCACGGGAACATCGCCCAAAGGGGTGCGGAACGCCGTTGCCGATGGCAGCGCCAAACCTTTGACCCCCACCCGGTGACAAGGGCCGAGTATGACTACCCGCTTGATCATCGCCTTCGCCGGGGCAAGCGCGTTATAGGCTGCCGCCGCAGTCAGGCCCGAATAGATGTATCCCGCATGGGGCGCGATGATCGCTTTTGGTGCGGGGCCGTCGTGCGCGCCGATTTCAGTCTTCGCCCGTTCCAGATAATGGCGCACCGCTGATTTGAGCTCGCCGGCAACGGCGGGATAGAACGCACCGGCCACCGCCGGCGGGCGGATATGGGCGGAAGACAACGTTCTTGCGGTTGTTAGGGTCATGCGGGCTATTTTAAGCAAGCTCCGCCCCGATGGATAGTGTTATAATTGGGGAATGGACACCAAAACCTACCCCAGCGCCGCCGCCGGGCGATATTTTCACCCGTTGGAGGATGGTAGAATCCAATGCGATGTGTGCCCGCGCTTTTGCAAATTGGGCGAAGGGCAACGGGGGCTTTGTTTTGTGCGTGCAAACGAAGGCGGCGTCATGGTGCTGACCACCTATGGCCGATCTTCGGGGTTTTGTATCGATCCGGTTGAAAAGAAGCCGCTCAATCATTTCCTGCCGGGGACGCCTACCTTAAGTTTCGGCACGGCGGGGTGCAACCTGACCTGTAAATTCTGCCAAAACTGGGATATTTCGAAATCGCGGGAATTTGACCGGCTTCAAGATCAGGCGTCGCCCGAAATGATCGCCGAAGCGGCGCGGGCCACGGGCTGCAAAAGCGTCGCCTTCACCTATAACGATCCGGTTATCTTTCTGGAATACGCAGTCGATGTTGCAAAAGCCTGCCACGCGCTCGGCATCAAAACGGTGGCGGTCACAGCCGGTTATATATGTGCCGAGCCACGCGCCGAATTTTTTAAATCCATGGACGCCGCCAATATCG
>JABMOP010000016.1 GCA_013204125.1 Rhodospirillales bacterium
GCCCACTTAGAAGACGAGTTCTTCTTCGTCGCCGCCGCTGACGATGATGATTTCGCCGCTATCGGCTAATTGTTTGGCGGTGCTGACCACATTGGCCTGCGCCTCGTCCACTTCTTTCATGCGCACCGGGCCCATCGCTTCCATATCTTCGCGCATCATCTTGGCGGCGCGCTCCGACATGTTCTTGAAGAACAGATCCTTGATATCGTCCGAGCCACCCTTCAATGCCATCGCAAGCTGATCCTTTTCAACCTGGCGCAAAATAACCTGAACCCCGGCCGGATCAACCCGCACCAGATCTTCAAAGGTGAACATCAGGCCTTTGATGCGTTCGGCGCTTTCCCGGTTGCGTTCTTCCAAGGCGCCCATGAAGCGGTTCTCGGTGGAACGGTCCAAATTGTTGAAGATATCGGCCATCTGTTCGTGGCTGTCCCGACGGCTGGTGCTGGCAAGGTTCGACATGAACTCGGCCCGCAACGTCTTTTCCACACCATCCAGAATTTCCTTCTGCACCGTTTCCATGCGCAATAGCCGCATGATGACTTCCATCGCGAAGTTTTCCGGCAATACCGATAAAACCTTGGAGGCGTGATCGGGTTTAATCTTCGATAAAACAACGGCGACGGTCTGCGGGTATTCGTTCTTCAGATAATTGGCCAGAACCTGTTCGTTCACATTGCCCAACTTTTCCCAAATGCTGCGCCCGGCGGGACCCCGGATTTCTTCCATGATGCTGGTGACTTTGTCTTGGTCCATGGTCTGCAGCAAAAGGCGTTCGGTCGAATCGTACGATCCAACCAACGAGCCGGTCGAGGATAGCTGGTCGGCAAATTCGACGAACAGGCGTTCAACCACTTTGGCGTCAATCGCGCCCAGATTGGCCATGGTGATCGATAGCTCCTTGATCTCTTCCTCGTCCATCAGAGAAAACAGCTGGGCAGATTGACCCTGATCCAAGGACAGCATGAATATAGCCGCCTTTTCCGAACCTGAAAGATTACGGAATTGTTCCTTACCACGCGCCATGGAACCCACCTTTTATTACAAAACCATTGGGTTGATACTAAATTGTATCACATTCTACAATTTGAGGGACAACCCAAATTTTGGTTTGTTTGTACCGAACAATGCTCCCACGAAATTTAATTTGGATTAATAATTTGTTATCGTTCATTCGGATAGTCGATACTTCACGGCAAGCGGACGATTTCATCCAGGAGGCGGTTATTGATCTGTTCGCGCGGTTTATCGTCATCGGCGGGATCGACATAGGTGATGGTCAGCTTGCCGTGATAATCCACCGGTAACACCATCATTCGCACAAACTGGGTTTCGATCTCACCATCGGCGATGGCGAGTACCGGCCCGTTCACTTTCTCAAACCAAGCATGTCCCGGCTCCATCAAATCGATACTTTGATCGGTATTGATCTCCAACCGTCCGCGCATGAGATAGCGAATACCGCACGACACATGGGTATGGCGATAGGCGCGCGTGCCCGGCGGAAATGTCACCGTATCCAAGCGAACGCCGGTCTCAATGCCTGGCACTTCGATGAAATCCGTGCGCTTATTGAGGCTTAAGCCAAAATTCGCCATTGGATTGGAAAATTCAGTACCGGCCGCAACCAATTCCCAGCGGGCCAGTTTTGCGGCGCCGTCGGTGACTTCGATCGCCGCCTCACCGTTCACCAACACTCCTTCCCCGGCTCCAAGCCGGGTGCCGTTCACCAATGCGGCACCTTCGAGCGCATAAATGACACGGATGGCCGGCGCCAGTGCCGCCGCCGCCGCCCCGCCGGTAAGTTGGTCTTCGAAAAACCTTAAATGGTAATTGCTATCAGGCACCTTGCCCCCCTATTCAAATTCCGCCGTCCGGTCGGAATAATTGATGCGGATCGAAATGCCGCCTTCGTTCACGGTCCATTTTTTGATGGTGTAATCACGGATGCCCTTGGCGTGCATCGGGTCGCCGTCGGCGATCTTGCGGGCCGCCGCAAAATTTTCGGCGCGGTAGACGATCATGCCACCCACCCGATTTCCGTCCTCGCCGTCAACCGGACCGGCGGCGAACATGGTGCCGTTTTTTTCAAGGCTCACTTGGTAGTCCAAATGTTCTTGCAGAACCTCCATCATCCGTTCCGGCGCCACGCCGTCTTTGAGGCGCGTATCGACGATATAATATTGCTTGCCCGCCATATGGGCGGTTGGCGATTGATCCGACATATTTTTGTCTCCCTTTTAAATTCTAAAGAAATTTATAGCCGCCATCGGCGGCGATGTTGTGGCCGTTGACCCAGGCCGCTTCTTCCGAACAGAGAAACAGCACGACCTTTGCCAGGTCGTCAAGTTCGACGCTGCGTTTCAAGCATTGCATCTCGATCTGTTTTTCGAACCGTTCCTGGTTGGGCGAATTTTTGGTGATCTCCGTTTTGGTCAGGCACGGCCAGAAGGTGTTGACCGTGATGTTCCACGGGCCAAGTTCGCGCGCCAAAGACCGGGTCATGCCGATGACCGCCGATTTGGACGTCACGTAATGCAGGAAATTCTCGAAGCCGATGCTGGTGGTGCTGGACGAGACGTTAATGATACGCCCCCATCCCGCGTCTTTCATCGCCGGCGCGACGGCGCGGGCGCAAAAAAACGGGCCGGTGACATTCACCTGCAGGGTCCGCTGCCACTCATCGACGGGCAATTCCCAAAACGGCAAATGGCTTAGATTGGTGAACATAGCGGCGTTGTTGATCAACCCGTCGATGCGGCCGAAGCCATCCAAGACTTTTTCCGCCATGGCGTTCACCGAACCCTCGTCGCCGACATCGGTTTCGACAAACAAGGCATTGCCGCCATCATCATTGATTTCTTGTGCTACGACCGCGCCTTTGTCGGCCTGAATTTCGGCAATCACCGGGATCGCGCCTTGCGCCGCGAAATGATGGGCATAGGCGCGCCCGATCCCCTGCCCGGCGCCGGTGATGATGATGACGCGGCCCTTGAGGCTGTGATAGTCGACGGTTTTTTGGATATCCATAATTGTTCCTCCCTATTTTAATCGTGGTTCTTCGCCAAGCTTATCAAACACTTACCCGTGAGACGACATCGCAATGCTGACAGCGTAATACTTTTGGTCTAGTCTATTTATGCGCGTGGCGTGGTTTAAACGCTGGATCGCCAATCAAACGAATGTAACCCAAAGGGAGGATCGTCATGAAGCTCACAAAATTATCATTAGTGGCCGCTGCCGCCGCGCTCGCATCAATGCCGGCAATGGCGCAGAAGTCGAAAGGTACGCTCCGCATTGCCGTGAACAATCCGTTCGCGGTTCTGTCGAGTTATCACTTGCCGGTGGATGATGCCGGCGCCATCTACCGCGACGTCTACGAAGGCCTGGTCGCCTATGACGAGCACAAGCATAAATACATCCCGATGTTGGCCAAGGCGTGGCGCCGCGTCGCCCCCGATACGCTGGAATTCGATCTCCGCGACGACATCAAATTCCATAACGGCAACGGCTTCGACGCCGACGATGTTGTCGCCACCCTCAATTACATCAAAGATCCCAAGGTTAAGCTGACCTTCAAGCGGCGTTACAGCTGGGTCAAACGGGTTGAAAAATTAAGCCGCTACAAGGTGCGCGTCGTCGCCGAAAAAGTGAATTCCATCGATCTGGGATTGATGGCCTACCGCATCGTCATTTGGGACGCTGAAACCATGGCCAAGTTGGACAGGGTGTCCGATTATGGGCGGCTTTCGCCGGTCGGCACAGGCTCGTACCGGGTTGTTCAAGTGGACAAGAACAAGGGCACCATCGTCGAGCGCTTTGAAGGTTATAATTCGAACAAGGAATATAACCGCGCCGGCATCAAACGCATCCACGCCATATCCATGCCCGACCGCCAGACCCAGGTGGCCGAACTGCTGACCAGCGGCGTCGATGTCTTACGCAACGTGCTGCCCGATACGGCGAAGAATTTGAAAAAAAATCCGGACCTGAATGTGAGCGCGGTGCCGTCGCCGTCGATCTTTTATTTGGCGTTCGATTCCACCAACCAATCGGGCAACAAGGCCTTGAGCGATCCACGCGTGCGCAAAGCGCTGCACATGTCGATCGACCGTGACAAGTTAATCAAGCATCTGGTGCCGGGCGGCGAAGTGGCGACCAAATTGCAGGCGTTGTGCTTTAAGAATTCGACCATCGCCTGCAAATATTCGGTCAATGCGCCGGAATACGATCCAGCCGCCGCCAAAAAACTGCTGGCCGAAGCCGGTTATCCGAATGGCTTCGATCTGGAATATTTGGTCTATACGCCGATGGTGCAGTTAGGCGAAGCGGTCGCCGGCGAAATGCGCAAAATCGGAGTGCGCGCCAAGATCACGCCGGCGACGATCGGTGTTTACCGGCGCAAACAGGGCCGCGGCGAGCTTCAGGCTTGGTCGATCCTGTTCCCGACCGGCAGCCATCCGGATGCCGCCAATATCCTCGGCGTCTATTTCAACGGTCCTGGTTTCAAATATTACGGCGATAAAATCATCCGCCAGGGTATCGACGACGCGACCACCGAATTTAACGAGGCCCAACGCGCCGCCCATTATGAAAAGGTGTTCAACCGGGTGAACGAGATGCACTACATCCTGCCGGTGACCTCCATTCCCAGCGTTTACGCCCATTCCAAGGACGTGAAGCTGGTAACGGATTCGATGAGCACCGGCGATGTCTGGATCGGCAATTTCGAGTGGAATTGACCGGCTGAAGGTTAAATTTCCGGGCGTCCATGTTATTTGAAATCATGGACGCCCGGCCCGCCATCGTGGTTTTTCGAAAACTTTAAGAAATGATCGGCACCGTTTGATCGCCCCAGGCACGGCCTTCGGCGTTGTGATAGCGCGATACCCGCATCAATTCGACTTTCAGCCCGGCATCCACCGCTTGGGTGACCGAAAGATTAAACCGGTGCAGATCATCGGCGACTTTTTTAAGCGCCTGCATCTGTTCGGGCGAATATTGACGCCCCTCGTCCTCAGATACGGATTTGAAACGGCCACTTAGTTTTTCATCGCTGCCGATCGTGTTTTCCAAATTGGAATCCATTTTCCTATCTCCTGTTAAGCCGCCGCGGCGCGGCCGGTTTCGGTTTCACCCTGTTCGTGGAATTGTCCAGCCTCGGTGCTTTCGGCCATTGCCGTGGTCGAGGAATTGCCGCCGGCGATGGTTTGCGCAACGGCATCGAAATAGCCGGTGCCGACTTCGCGTTGATGGCGGGTTGCCGAATAGCCGTCTTTTTCGCTGGCAAATTCCGCCTGTTGCAGTTCCGAATAGGCGGTCATGCCGCGCTTGCCGTAGCCCAGGGCCAGATCGAACATGCCGTGGTTGATCTGATGGAAGCCGGCCAAAGTGACGAACTGGAACTTGTAGCCCATCGCCGCAAGCTCGGTCTGGAACTTGGCGATGGTCGCTTTGTCCAGATTGTCTTCCCAATTGAAACTGGGCGAGCAGTTATAGGCCAGCATCTTGCCGGGATATTGCTTGTGGATGGCTTCGGCGAAAATACGCGCTTCATCCAAATTGGGCTTGGACGTTTCCCACCACATCAAATCCGAATAAGGCGCGTAAGCCAGGCACCGAGCGATGCAGGCTTCGACGCCGCTCCGAATTCGGTAGAATCCTTCCGGCGTCCGCTCGTCGCTTTCAATGAACGGGCGGTCGCGTTCGTCCACATCGGAGGTCAACAATTTGGCGCTTTCGGCGTCGGTGCGGGCAACGATCAGGGTCGGAACCCCCATGACGTCGGCGGCCAGACGCGCCGCGGTCAGGTTACGGATATGCTGGCCGGTCGGGATTAGAACCTTGCCGCCCAGATGCCCGCATTTCTTTTCCGACGCCAATTGGTCTTCGAAATGGACCGCCGCCGCGCCGGCTTCGATGAACGCTTTGGTCAGCTCGAACGCGTTCAACGGGCCGCCGAAACCGGCTTCGGCGTCGGCGATGATCGGCGCGAACCAATCTCGTTCGGCGCCGCCTTCGGAATGTTCGATTTGATCGGCCCGTTGCAGGGTGCGGTTGATTTTGCGGACCAGTTCCGGCGCCGCGTTAGCGGGATAGAGGCTCTGGTCGGGATACATCGCCCCGGCGGTATTGGCGTCCGCCGCGACTTGCCAGCCGGAAAGGTAAATGGCTTTGAGGCCGGCGCGCACCATCTGCATCGCCTGATTGCCGGTCATGGCGCCGAGGGCGGCAACATAGTCTTCGGTTTTAAGGAGTTCCCAAAGCCGGTTGGCGCCGCGCATCGCCAAGGTTTGAGAAACAACCACCGATCCACGCAGCTTTTCAACGTCTGCGGCGCTATAGGGCCGCTCGATCCCATCGAAACGGCCATCGGGCGCACCGGGGATTAGGTTGGTAACAGAACTTGCTTGCGTGGACATAATTGAGAGCTCCTTCTTGGGTTAATGAATTTCAGGAACATATTTACATATCTGTAAATAAAATCTATAACTTATTGCAATATAATGGTAAATACGATATACATTTATTTGTCATTATTTATAAACATGTAAATTTTGTAAATTTTTGAGGCAATCCGATGGCTGATAGGTTACAAAAAGTGTTTGCCGGCACGCGTATTCGGCGGCTTCGGCGGGATATGAGCCTGACCCAATTACAAATGTCGGTCGATCTCGGCATTTCCACCAGCTATCTCAACCTGATCGAACGCAACCAACGGCCGTTGAGCGCGCAAGTGCTTTTGCGCCTCGCCGAAACCTACGATGTGGATTTAAAAGAACTATCAGGGGATGACGAATCGCGCTCGGTCGCGTCGTTAAAAGAAGTGTTCTCGGATCCGGTATTTTCCGAAACTCGACTGTCCAACGCGGAACTGATCGATTTGGTCGGCGCCAGCCCGTCCGCCGCGCACGGCGTCGTCTCGCTTTATCGGGCTTACCGGGAAAGCCTTGCCAGCAACGCGGCGATGGCCGAACAGCTCGCCAACCGCGAAGGCGCGCAGTCCCAAGACATGATGCGCTTTCCGATCGACGAAGTGCGCGACTATTTCCACGATTCCAACAATTACTTCCCGGAACTGGAAAACGCCGCTGAAACATTATGGAGCGACGCGGAACTTTCCGGCGATGCGCTTTATTGGGGCCTCGGCCAGCACCTGAAGAAAGCCCACGACATCAATGTGCGCATTTTGCCGGTCGAAACATTGCCCGACGTCACGTGGCGGCTCGACCGCCATTCCAGGCGCTTGTTCCTCTCCGAAGTCCTGGTACAGCCGTCGCGCATTTTCCAATTGGCGTTGCAGGCAGGGCTTTTGGGCTATAGCGGGTTGTTGGATGAAATGGTTGCCAAGACGGGCCTTACCGGCGACGAAGCGCGCCAACTTTGCCGCCTGGGCCTTGCCAATTATTTTGCCGGCGCCGTGATGATGCCTTATGAAGCCTTCCATGCGGCGGCCGAAAAATTGCGCTACGATATCGAACTCGTCGCCAATCGCTTCAACGCCAGTTATGAACAAACCAGCCACCGGCTGACAACATTAAGCCGGGCAGGCGCCAAGGGCGTTCCCTTTTTCTTTCTGCGCATCGACCATGCCGGCAATATTTCCAAACGGTTCTCAGCCTCAGGATTTCATTTCGCCCGTTTCGGCGGCACCTGCCCGCGGTGGAACATTTTCGAAGCCTTCCGAACCCCGGACCGCATTGTCACTCAGCCGGTCATAATGGAAGACGGCACCACCTATTTCACGTTATCGCGCACGGTGCGCGGCATCGGTGGCGGCCATCACATGCCGCCCCAGCAATTGGCCATCAGCATCGGCTGCAAATTGGATTACGCGAAAAAGCTGGTCTATGCGGACGGGCTGGATTTATCCGATCAAAGCACGGCAACGCAGATCGGCGTCAATTGCCGGCTTTGTATGCGCGCCGATTGCAACCAACGCGCCAACCCGCCGCTCAACCGCCGGGTGACGGTAGCGGCCAATTTCCGCGGTGTTTCGCCCTTTACCTTCACCGAGTTGTAGGTTCGCCTAAGACGGCGCGCCCGCCCCCCAAACTTCAGGAAAATATTCGGCGCCGTTTACGTTGTGGCCATAAACGGC
Organism: Rhodospirillales bacterium; assembly: GCA_013204125.1. Taxonomy (GTDB): domain Bacteria; phylum Pseudomonadota; class Alphaproteobacteria; order Rhodospirillales; family UBA2165; genus JABMOP01. The sequence goes on from JABMOP010000016.1 coordinate 8,102, forward strand.
ATCATTAGCGGACATTCGAATTTGGTATATGATCTAGGTTAAGGGTTTTAATATCGCGTCAAAGGTACAATCTCCTGATTATGGTCTAGCGGCCTCAGACAGACGGACATCGGGAGACAATTCCTTGATGACCCAATGACCCAGGAATTCGACGTCGTTGAACTTGTCGGCATCATCGTTTCGCTGTTGCTGATCGCGGGTGGCGTGCGCGCGCTCACCAAGCGTATCAACCTGCCGTTCACAGTCGCGCTGGTCATCGCCGGCATCGCTGCTTCTCGGCCCTTCTAAGCGCCACCGACCCGGTCGCTGTAATATCGCTATTTAGAACCCTTGGCGTACCCATGCGCCTGACTATTCTGGTCGAGGGCGAAAGCCTGCTCAACGACGCAACGGCAATCGTCGCGGCGCGCATTCTGATGAGCGTGGTGGCGGGCGGCTATATCCTGACGCCGGAAACGGCGCTCGGGAGCGCCGTTGAATTTTTTGTCGTCTTTCTCGGCGGCGCATTGGTCGGCGCAATTGCAGCCCTGATCTTTGGCTGGGTGCGGTTCTTTTCACGCTGCTGGTGCAGGGCATCACTATTGAGAAACTGGTGCATTACCTGGGGTTGGATGTCGCTCCGATCGCCGACCGCATCGGCCGAGCCGAAGTCTTTCACTCGGCCAAACAGGGCGCCCTCAAAAGCATACCAGAACTGCAAGAGGGCGGGCTCTTTTCAGCCCGTATCGCGGAAACACGGGAAAACCAGTTGACCAGTGAAATTGAAAAGATGCGTCTCGATCTGGATAATTTACGCTACCGCGAATTGGAACCGGAGCAGGAAAGACTATTAATGTACGCCCGCACCTTCGCTGCCGAGAAGTCCATCTATTATGAAATGTTCACCAAGGGGCATCTGTCGGAACGGGCCTACCACGACCTTTACCACGCAATCGATCTGGAATCAGACGCCTTGCGTCACAATCTGCCGCTGCCGTCGGACCCCTTGCATTACTATAAAAACGAGCCGCTTCGCTAACGCTTGTCCGCACGGCTCCTCATCCATACCGAAAGCGCGATCATCAAAGATAAAGTCCGGACCGGCTCCATCCCCGACGGGCTGGGTGAAGCCATGATAGACGAGTTGATGGCGCAAATTAACGCGTATAGCGGCGGGACGGTGGGCAAGCTCAAAACCGATCCTTCCGAGCTTTTGCGAAAAGTGCCTTTCTTCCAGGATGTTCTAGGTGATGACTTTGCAAAGGTCGCGGCCAAGCTTCGCCCACGTACCATCCCCGCCGCCGATGCGATCATCCGCCAGGGCGACCGGGGGGACTCGCTATTCCTCATCGCCCGCGGTGTCGTCAGGGTGTCGCATAAAGAAAATGGTATCGATCGTGATTTGGCGACGCTGATGGCCGGCGACTTCATCGGCGAGATGGCTTTACTTCAGCGGCAAAGCCGGACCGCTACTTGCCGCGTCGTTACGCCCTGCTCCCTCTATGAACTTCGCCGCAAGGATTTCGATTTTGTTTGTGATACTTGTCCGGCGATAAAATCGGTCCTTGAAGCGGCCGATCAGGTTCGGCGGCAAGAAAATCAACAAAGCACAGCGA
>JABMOP010000199.1 GCA_013204125.1 Rhodospirillales bacterium
CGGCGGCGGCTTCGGCTTCGGCGGCGGCGGCGTCTTCGGCTTCGCCTTCACCTCCTTCATTCTCTCCGCCGGCTGCGGTTTCAAAATTTTCTGCTGTGGATTCATCTGCGGCTTGGGCTGTCTCCCCGTCTCCCGCTTCGCCCTCCCCTTCCCCACCAGGCGTATTGTCGTTTTCGGCGCCGTAGGTATTACCGGTGCCAACCGTCGTCGGCAGGCTTTCTAGGGCTTTACCAAAAGATTCGCGAACTTCGCTGCGTTGGAACACGCGCGGCTCGCTCGGCGCGGCGTTGGAACTGGTGACCGTGGAACCTTGATCCGGCAGATTGAGGATTCGAACACCGCCGCCATTGGAAATCACGACCTCGCCGACGAAACCATCGGATTCTTCCATCAGAACGATTTTCAAATCAGGCGTGCCTTCGCCGTTGGGACTTAAATTAAGACCCACCTGCGTTCCGCGAATACCAATTGTGGCCACCGGTGTTTTCAGGGTCATCGCATCGGGATCGACCTTGGCAACCTGGCCACTGACGAACGTAAACACGCCTTGCAGCACCGACATCGAGATGCTGCCTTCCTGGGTGCCCGGATCGTAAACCATTTCGTCCAAAACCATGCGCCCGTTTTGGGCCATGGAGAATGTCGTTTCATCCGCAAGAACCACACCGACGGAACCATCGGCGCTGGATTGCAGGACATCGCCTTGAAAGACCGGATCGCCGGCTTGCAATTCGACACGTACGCCATTGGCGCGGATAGCGACAACCGTGCCTGAAATACTTTCTACCTGACCAATGGGCTGGGCGTCCGTATCGGGCGCTGCTTGCGCGACTTCGAGGGAGGGCGATAGTGCGCGCGCCAAATGGCCGGCGGTATCGCCGGCAAGCTCACCGCCATCGGGGGTCTTCAAAATAGGAGCGGGATCTTGATCGAAAAAGCCTGCGACGACGATTTTGTCGCCAGCCGACGACGTCAAGATTAAATCGGACCCGGATTGCGCAAAATTGGCACTACCGAAATTGAAATTTTGAGGCAGCGTCACTTCGCCGCCGCCACCGGCGCCAACAGTCACGGAACGACCGTCACCGCCCCCAGGGGCGCCGTCTGGCGTCAACGTCAGACTTTCCGCGTCGCGTAATATTTGGTCAGCCATTTCGGCTCCCTCTAAACCCACTATGACTTTCGCGGCGTATAATCCCATCTCCACATGTAAAGGACGCGCACGAGGCCATGGTTAGACAATACTCTAAATCTGTCGAAAACGCTGTGACGGCCATCACACCAGTTAACCTGTTGAAAAATATTATTTTTTTTCGAAATACAGTACATATTCTCAAATTTTTGTGACCGCGGATCAGGTGCAGAATGGACGAGGCGGATCAACCTGGACAGAGCCAATCGCGGATCCTCAGAGACTCCGATGATCTGGTCTGTAATCGCGCGTTGGTGATTCTACGAATTTAGACGAATTCGAGATTATGTTATCAGATGATCTCGAATTCGGAGGGGTGATGGGACCTTTCCCCGATATTCGGCTGGAACCAATATGTTCAAACTAAGATATATTCTAACGGTGCTCGCGGCGGCGGCGCTGCTGGCGGGTGCGCCCGCACTAACCTCGGCAGCCGATTTTAAAAAGGGTCTTGCAGCGGCGCAAAAGAACGATTGGAAAACGGCGTTCCGAGAATTCCGTGAGTTGGCAAAAGACGGCCACGTTGAATCACAATATTATCTGGCGGTTATCTATCACCGCGGGCTCGGCCTTCGGCAAAACTACACTCAAGCACTCCGTTGGTACACGCTGGCCGCCGAAAAGGGGCATCTCAAAGCACAAAATAATCTCGGCACGATGTACCGGCGCGGCGAAGGGATGAAGCAAAATTTTGAACGCGCCGCTTATTGGTACAAACGGGCGGCGGCGAAAAGCACCGCGGCGAAAGCCAACCTTGCAGACCTCTACCGCTATGGCCTGGGTGTTGAGAAAAGCAACAAAGCAGCCTTCAAGCTTTATGGCGAAGCCGCCGCCGGCGGCGAAGCCAGAGCATTTTTCGAGCTTGGCCGGCTCTATGAAAAAGGCCGCGGCGCCAATAAGGATCTGACCAAGGCGCTCGAATATTATCGCAAAGCAGCGCGTAGAAACTATCCCCGGGCGCAGTTCTTGTTGGGCGATTTTTATCACCACGGTCGATACTTCAAACAGGATTATGTACAAGCCGAGCGCTGGTACCGATTTGCAATGGAACGGAATTATGTTTCGGCATTTTACGGCATGGGGTTGCTATATCGGGACGGGTTAGGCGTAATCAAAAATACAGTGGAATCGCTTCGCCTGCTGGGCGTCGCATCCAAACAAGGGCACCGGATCGCACCCTATGAAATTGGGCAAATTTATGAAAAAGGCCTCGGCGTTAAAAAAGACAGCGAAGAGGCTCTTAAATGGTACCGCATTGCCGCTAAACGCAAATATAAAAAGGCCGAGGATCTTGTAAAAAAACTTACCGGCAAACCTGACTAAAGAGCTCTTAAGGATTTATCACCCGCACCGGTTTTCCGTTCAACCAGGCTTCGATATCTCCCACCGCATCATGAAAACTTGCTCTATAAGTCAGGTCTGAAACATATCCCAAATGCGGCGTCAGCACCGTATTTTCCAAACTCCGAATGGGGTGATCCTGCGGCAGTGGTTCGACATCGTACACATCGAGCCCGGCGCCGGCGATAACCCCGCCCCGCACCGCTTCGATCAACGCTTGTTCATCAACCAAAGGCCCCCGCGAGGTGTTGATGAGAAATGCGGTTTTCTTCATTTTGGCGAGGTCTTCCGCCTGCAACAAACCCCGGCTTCCTCCATTTAACGGAACGTGAAGGGTGACGAAATCCGAGGTGGCAAGCAAACCGTCCTTTGAGACCGCCACGGCGCCAACTTCGTCGGCCCTACTTTGAGACATATTCGGGCTCCAGGTGATAATTTCCATGCCAAATTCCTTACCGACCCGCGCCACCGGCTTACCCAGACGTCCGAGACCGATCACGCCCAGAACCTTACCTTCCAAACCCAGCCCGACGGTTTGTTGCCAGCGGCCTTCGCGGACATTTCGGTCTTCACCGATGATATTGCGCGCCAGGGCAAGGATCAGCCCCCAGGTCAATTCCGGCGTTGAGCCGCTTTTCATGGCCGAGCCGCAAACGAGAATGCCGCGCTCTTTGGTCACACCGAAATCAATGGCGCGGTTATGCATGCCGCTGGTGACCAAAAGCTTCAGCTTGGGCAGCCGGTCCAAGAGCGATTTCGGGAATGGGGTACGTTCCCGGTTCAAGATCAAAATCTCGAAATCCGCAAGCCGTTCGGCAATCGCGGCTTCGTCAAATAGATGGTCGTTGAATGCCGTGATTTCGACTTGGCCGTCGAGGCTGGACCAATCCGCATATTGAAGCGCAATATTTTGATAATCGTCGAGGATTGCCGCCTTTATCATTCGTTCCCCCTGGCGCACCAATACCCCTACCTTAGCCATTTTGTTTCCGGCTTGGGCAATTCTAGTTCATCGAGGTAAACGGCGTCGACATTTTCGTTATAAAAGCACACCAAATCTTTGATGTTCGCACATTCTAAAATGGGCTCGGCATAGGTCCAGGCCATGTCCTCATACAACTCCCCACCCGAGCGCACCGAGAAATAACTGGCGCTCCCCTTATAGGGGCAGCGCGTGGTGGTGTCCGATGGTTCGAGAAGGTCCATTTTTATATCCTTTTTGGGGATATAAAAGCGCGTCGGCATTCCTGTTTCGAACAGAAAATGTGCGCTTGTCGTATCGGCAATGGTTTCGCCGCCAAGAACGACGCGCACCGGACGGGACGAGGCGGCAATATCCACCCGTTTATAGGGATCGCGCGGATGAACGAAAACTTCCTCGTCCTCTTCATACCAATGATCAACCCTGTCCCAATAGAAGGCCATATAATTTTTGGCCCGCACGGCTTCCATGAAAGGCGTCTCGTAGGACCACACGGCATTTTCTTCGGTGCGTGCGCCGACATTGACATTCCAATAAGAGGCCTCGCCCTTGAACTGGCTGAAAGTTCCGTGATCGGAGCGCTCCAAAAAGTCCATGGCCACGTCTTCTCTCGGGAAATAATAAACCGGCACGCTCGACGATTCGAGCATGATCAGCACCTTCTTAGAATTGGCGATCATTTCTCCGCCGATTTCGGCCCGCACCCATTTTTCGGTCGGCTCGATCAGCACATGGTAATTAGGCCGGTCTTCAAATCCCGGTGCCTTTCCCCCAGCTTCATCTCCGTTCAGCATTTTTTTCGCACCCTCAAAATTGTTCTACCTAATTTATTGCGAAGGCAGGCTGTTCCCATAATATATTTTCGCCAAAATTTCAGGGGATACACCCAAATGATAAAGGGCGTGAATTTTCAGCCACCCCCAAACGATGCCCAGCGAATTTCGTCCGGTAAATTTCCTCGACGATGTAATCATATGTGGGGAATTTATGCAGCAAGTAATACCGTTTTTTTCCATTCGACCGTCGAGTGACAATGCGATCAACGAACACATCACATCAAAACTGCGTTATCCTTCGGGGTATTCGTCTTCATCTTCGGCGCCGAAATCATCGGTTTCGACGACCGGAACGCGGTAGGATTCGTTAAACCAATTGCCGAGATCCAGTTGTTTGCAGCGTTCCGAACAAAACGGTCGGTAGGGGACCGCCGACGGCTTCCCGCACAACGGGCAGCTGCTTTTTTTTGCGCCATCCATGCGCCTAACCGTCCCCATTCAAACCATCCCCCCTTATTGTCGATCACCGGCTCGCGGCAAGACGATATTCATGCGCCGCGCCGGAATATTCATTGATTTCGATCCTAAACCGTTTGGCGGTCTCATCGAAAGCCTGTTTATAGGCGCCCGCCGCCAATGCCATCAAGGGCGGCGCAAGCTCGGCCACAATAATTTTGCCAGGGTTGTGCCGGGCAAAGCGCGCCAGATCCCGCAGCAGATTAAAAAATGCCGTTTCCGCCGATGGCGCCGAATTGCCGCGCACATAAAGGCGCTTGGTCAATGAGCGGCCGCCTCCAACCCGCGTTAGTTCCGCCATGCCAAGCC
>JABMOP010000200.1 GCA_013204125.1 Rhodospirillales bacterium
GCCATGTATCACGACCAGGGCCATATCCCGGTGAAAGTTGCGGCGCCGATTGCCTCCGCCGCCATGACCGTCGGGACGCCGGTGCTGTTCACCACCGTCGGCCATGGCAGCGCCCATGATATCGCCGGCCAAGGCATCGCCGATGCGGGGGCGTTCTTAGGCGCGGCGATGATCCTTAGCACCCAGTTTAAAAATTAAGGGGAGCGCATATGTATTTCCACATCCAGCTGATCGACAATCCGGCGAGCCCAGAAAAGCGCGATCAAAGCCGGGCCGACCATTGGCAATATTTTGACGATCACGCCGATAAATTCATCGCCCGCGGCGCCACCTATTCGGACGATATGGAGAATTTTATTTCGAGCGTGCTGTTTATGGAATTCGACGGCTGGGACGATGTGCGACACTTCATCGACAACGAGCCGCATAATAAGAACGAAGTTTATAAAGACGTGCATATTCGCCGCTGGAACAAAGGCATCGATCGCACGCAAAGCGAATTCCCGCGTCAAGAGGGCCAGGTCGGCTGGTATTTCAGGGGCTATGCCAAACCGGACATGCACGAAAAGCGCATGGCATTACTGGACCAACATATTGAATATTTCGCGCCTTATGATGTTGACGCCTTCATCACGCGGGGCGGCGTCTTCAACGATGATGGCAGCGAATGGCAAGGCAGCGCCAACCTGATCTGCTTAAGGACCCGGGACGCGTTTATGGAATTCTTGAAAAACGAGCCGTTCTACGTGAACGGGCTCTATGACCATCTGCTGATCGAACGCTATAAATTCGGCGGCCGCCCCGGGCAGGTGGTTTAGCCCCAGACCTCTTCGACCACTTCGTTGATAAGTTTGAACTTCGCTTTCTCATCTTCGACGGTGACCAGATTGCCGACCGCGTTGGACGAAAATCCGCATTGCGGGCTCAACGCCAATTGTTCCAGATCGACATATTTGGCGGCTTCTTCGATGCGCGCCTTCAACTCGTCTTTGCTTTCAAGCGCGCCGGCCTTGGTGGTCACCAGGCCAAGGACGATGATCTTGTTGCCCTTGGGCACGAAGCGTAAGGGTTCGAACCCGCCGGAGCGTTCATCGTCATATTCCAAAAAGAAGCCATCGACCTCGGTCAGGTTGAACAATTTTTCGGCGACCGGCTCGTAGCCGCCCGAAGCGAACCATTGGCTTTTGGCATTGCCGCGGCAAAGATGGACGCACACCGCTTGATCGGGATGGCGATCCTTGATGGATGCGTTAATCAGCGCCGCATAGGTGGCCGGTAATTCGTCCGGGTCTTCGCCCAACTGACGCGCGTTTTCGCGCATCTTGGGATCGCACAGATAGGCGAGATTGGTGTCGTCGAATTGCACATAGCGGTTGCCGGCCTCGGCTAAATCAGCCAGTTCTTCGCGGTAGATGCGCGCCATATCGGCAAAGAAATCTTCCATTTCCGGATAGGCGTCTTTGTTGATGGCTTCGCGCCCGCCCCTGAAATGGGTCATGGTCGGCGAGGGGATGGTGATTTTCACCGTGCGGTCGGTCAAGGAGGCGGTGTATTTATAATTTTCCACTTCGATGCCGCCGGCCGGGCGGTCCATCTTGCCGTTGATATAGGGGATATACGGCATCTGTTTGTCTTCGCCGGCTTTGTGGTCTTCGCCTAATTTCACGGCGGTGTCAAAATCCCAGCTCGAAGTTACATTTTTGATTTTGCCGATAAAATCAACGTGAAAGCTTTCGCGCCGGAATTCGCCGTCGGTAATGGATTTGAGCCCGGCATCTTCCTGCAATTTGACGGCTTGTTTGATGCATTCGTCTTCGTGGCTGCGCAATTGCTCGGCGGTGATTTCGCCGGCTTTAAATTTATCGCGCGACGCCAAAAGCGCCTCTGGCCGAAGGAGTGATCCCACATGGTCCGCCCGAAACGGCGGTTTTGCTCGCATAGTCATATTTTTTTCATCCCTTTAACGTCCCCCCCTTAGATTAAGGCGCCCGGACTTTATGCCCGGGCGCTGGAGGCTTAATAGCGGTAATGATCCGGCTTGAACGGGCCGGCTTGCGGAATGCTGATATAATCCGCTTGTTCCTTGGTCAGTTGGGTCAAATTAACGCCAAGCTTGCCAAGATGCAGCGTCGCCACTTTTTCGTCGAGTGATTTGGGCAACACATAGACTTCATTTTTGTAATTGGCCGAATTATCCCAAATCTCGATCTGCGCCAACACTTGGTTGGTGAACGACGCGCTCATGACGAACGAGGGATGACCGGTGGCGCACCCCAAATTCACCAGCCGGCCTTCGGCCAGTAGGATGATGCGCTTGCCATCCGGAAATTCGATCTCGTCAACCTGCGGCTTCACATTGTGCCATTTCAAGTTGCGCAAAGCTCCGACCTGAATTTCGGAATCGAAATGCCCGATATTGGAGACAATCGCCCGGTCTTTCATGACGCGCATATGTTCGATGGTGATGACGTCGATATTGCCGGTGCAGGTGACGAATATATCACCGAGCGGCGCGGCATTCTCCATGGTCACGACTTCGTAGCCTTCCATCGCCGCCTGCAGGGCGCAGATCGGATCGATTTCGGAGACCATGAC
>JABMOP010000017.1 GCA_013204125.1 Rhodospirillales bacterium
GCGCTGGCGATGGCGCCGGCGGCGGTGTCGGCATTAATATTGAAGGTTTCCCCCTTAGGGCCCGAACCAATGGGTGCGATAACCGGAATAACATCTGTTTCTAAAAGCATGTCGAGCACATGGGTATTGATCTCGGCGGGTTCGCCGACAAAACCTAGGTCGAGAATTTTTTCGATATTCGATTCAGGATCGCGTTCGGTGCGCCGCACCTTGGTTGCCTGGATTAACCCCCCGTCTTTGCCCGATAAGCCAATGGCAAAACCACCTGCCTGATTGATGGACGAAGCGATCCCTTTGTTGATCGTGCCGGCCAGCACCATTTCCACGACTTCAACGGTGGCCGCATCGGTAACCCGCAAGCCATCGATAAATGAGGATTGAATTTTTAGCCGTTCCAGCATTTCGCCGATCTGAGGGCCGCCGCCATGCACGACAATGGGGTGAACGCCGACTTGTTTCAAAAGCACGATATCGGTGGCGAATTGGCGCGCGAGTTCGGCGTTGCCCATGGCATGTCCGCCATATTTGACAACGATTGTCTTGCCCGCATGACGCCGCATATAGGGCAGCGCCTCGGATAGTATTTGTGCCTTGGTCCACGGGGCCGAGGCGATTGAGCTGTTATCTTTGTTCATGGCGCCGGACTTTAACCGAACTCATTGCCGACTGCAATTAAGCACATGGAATGGATTGAATTGCGGCACCGTCACGCCAGCGCCGCCAGGCCTGCGCGTAATTCGGGGATGCCTGTTCCTTTAATGGCGCTGGTCGCGCAAATTTCAGGATGGGCAGCGGTGTGGCTCGCCAATTCAGCTAAAGTTTCGTCGATTAGACGCTGGAGCGCCGGCGGCTTTATTTTATCCGATTTGGTCAGAACGACCTGATAGGCCACGGCAGATGCGTCCATCAGTTTCATGGCCTGGCGGTCGTTGTCTTTGAGTCCGTGGCGGGCATCTATCAAAAGGCATGCCCGGCGTAATGGTTGGCGTCCCTTCAAATAGTGCTCGATCAATTCGGTCCACTCGGCCACGTGGCTTTTGGTAGCGCGCGCGTAACCATATCCCGGAAGATCGACGAGCATCAGTTGGTCCGATAGATTAAAGAAATTGATCTGCTTCGTGCGGCCCGGGGTGTTCGATGTGCGGGCAAGGGTTTTGCGCCCCGTAAGCGCGTTGATAAGGCTCGATTTGCCGACATTGGAGCGCCCGGCAAATGCAATTTCGGTCAGGCCTGTATCTGGAAGCTGGCTTTCCGTTGCGACGCCGAGGACAAAGTCGCACGGACCCGCGAACAGCTTGCGCCCGGTTTCGACCAAAGCGGCCAATTCGGCATCGGCGGCGGTGTCAGGAGTATCGCTGTTATTCATGACCTTATCCCGGCCCACATGCGGGCACCGGTAAGTGTGCGTTCAGCTTTTCTTCGGCGCTTTTGGCTTGGCTTTGCCGCCGCCGATGGGAACGCCGGCGCGGCGCATGATGACATATTGCTGAGCCACCGACAGGAAGTTATTCCAAGCCCAATAAATTACCAGCCCAGCCGGAAATCCTGCCAGCATAAAGGTGAAAATAAGCGGCAGGAACATGAAAATTTTGGCCTGCATCGGGTCCGGCGGCGGCGGATTGAGTTTTTGCTGGGCGAACATGGTGATGCCCATGATGATTGGCCAAACGCCAATATTAGCGATGTGCAATATTTCCGGCACGTTCCATGTGAACAGCCCAAAACCGGTCAGGAGGGTGACCGGGTCGGGCGCCGACAAATCATGGATCCAGCCGACAAACGGCGCGTGACGCAGCTCGATCGTCACGAAGACCACTTTATAGAGCGCGAAGAACACCGGTATCTGCGGCAGGATCGGTAGGCAACCGGCTGCCGGGTTGGCCTTTTCGCGCTTGTACATGCCCATGATTTCTTGGTTCAGGCGCGCCTTATCTTCGGCAAAGCGTTCGCGCAGCTTCATCATTTCCGGCTGTAGTTGCTTCATCTTGCTCATGGCGCGGTAAGATTTATTGGCGAGCGGAAAGAAAGCCAGCTTGATAAGGACGGTAAGGAGCAGGATTGAAAAACCCATATTGCCGAGGAAACCGTTGAAATACATCAGCGCCATGAAAATCGGCTTGGTCAGGA
>JABMOP010000201.1 GCA_013204125.1 Rhodospirillales bacterium
AAGGTTTCGGCGATCATCTGCTGATCGATGGTCTGGATTTTAAAATACCGCCGGGCGCGATTGTCGGCGTGATCGGCGCCAATGGCGCCGGTAAAACGACTTTGTTTCGCATGGTTACCGGACAGGAAGAACCCAATGGCGGTTCGATCCGGTTGGGCGACACGGTGGCTTTGGGATATGTCGATCAGTCGCGCGACGAATTGGACGGGTCCAAAACCGTATGGGAGGAAATCTCCGAAGGACTGGACGAAATTGACCTCGGCAAACGCACCATGCAGAGCCGCGCCTATGTCAGTCAGTTTAATTTTCGCGGGCCCGATCAGCAAAAAAAGGTCGGCCAGTTGTCGGGAGGCGAGCGCAATCGCGTGCATCTGGCTAAGGTTCTTAAATCGAGGGCCAATGTCCTTCTCCTGGATGAGCCGACCAACGATTTGGATGTGGATACGCTGCGTGCGCTGGAAGAAGCGTTGCTGGACTATCCCGGCTGCGCCATTGTCATCAGCCATGACCGCTGGTTCCTGGATCGCATCGCAACCCATATCATCGCCTTCGAAGGCAATAGCGAAGTGGTATGGTTCGAAGGAAATTACGACGATTACGAAGCGGACCGGAAAAGAAGGCTTGGCGTCGATGCCGATACGCCGCACCGCATCAAATACCGCCCGTTAACCAGGTAGTCTTCGAATTTATCCGCCGCCGTGCGCGTGATGATGATCAGGGGTGCTCTGCAATAATGGGCTGAGACCGGCACCGGTAAATATTTGATGGATTTCACTATCCGAAGTCCCCGACCCAATTACCACTAGCCCGCTGGGCTTGGCGTCAATGCCTAAATGTTCGGCATCTTCGATCACCACATCGCCGCCGGCCACATATTGAACGACCGATGGGCCAGCGCCGCCGATAAATTCGACCAGACCTTTGGCACGAAGGAAGTTGCCGCCAAGCTTGTCCTTCAAATCAGAAATCGCTGCCATGAAATCGGCCTTGTCCTGAGCAGCATTGAAGCTCAGCCAACACGCAGTGACGTCGGCTGAATGGGCTTGGTTTGAGGCCTGGCCCTGGGCAAATAGATCTTGCCGCCCCTTCTGCGACCGGGTTGATTTCATCAGCGCCGCCAATGAAGCGCCAAATTCGCCCTTGGACGATCGATACATTTCCGCGCCGGGATTTAAGATTTGCAGCCTGGCTTCCAAGGCTTCGATCATGTCCATATCGGCGAGGTCGGTCTTGGTGACGATTAGGCTATCGGCCATCAATGCCTGGGCCACCGATTCTGAATGGTTTTCCAACGCCGCCCGGCCGCAAACACCATCGACCGCAGTGACGACGGAAACCCAATCATAGCGTTTGCCGACCAAGGATTCGCCGCTAACCAATTGCAAGACCCCGCAGGGGTCGGCCAAACCCGTTGTCTCGACAACGACGCGGGCAAACCAGGGAATTTCCCGGCGCAGTCGCTGCCAGAACAATTCTTCGAGCCCGGCTTCCAGGTCGTCGCGCACCGAGCAGCAGACGCAGCCATTTTCCAAAACGAACGTCGTTTCAGAGGCGCCCATCAGCAAATGATGATCGAGCCCGATTTCACCGAATTCGTTGACGATGACGGCTGTATCCTTGGCGTCTTCGCAGGAAAGCAAGGATCGCAGCAAAGTCGTTTTGCCGCTCCCCAAAAACCCGGTCAACAAGATCGCAGGTATCTGATTGATCTTCGGGTGCGGCGCTTCTACCAAAGCTTGGCGGAGGCTCTTTTTGCGCCTTCGACGATGGCTTCCATCTTGGCCCAACAAATACTTTCGTGGCCGACCCGGTTGCCGAGCCCGCAATCGGTTCCCGCCAGCACGTTTTCACGCCCGACCAGATTGGCATAGCGGATCAAGCGTTCGGCCACCAGATCGGGGTGTTCGATAAAATCCGTGCAATGGCCGACAACGCCGGGGATTAGCGTTGCGCCGTCCGGCAGCTTGGCGGTTTCGAACACTTGCCATTCATGTTCGTGGCACGGGTTCGAGGCTTCGATAGAAAAGCTCTTGGCGCGGACCGAAAAAATAATATCGATGATATCAGCCAGCGGAATGTCATCGTAATGGGGCCCATGGAAACTGCCCCAGCACACATGTAGGCGCACTTTTTTAGGATCAATATTGCGCAGGGCGTGGTTTAAGGCTTCGACCCGCATGGTCGCATATTTTTGGTATTCCTTGACGCTCATATCCGGCAGGCAGTTCCAGCCATCGGGTAAATCCGGATCGTCGATTTGCAGCAAAAATCCGGCATCGACGATGGCTTCATATTCAACCCGCATGGCTTCGGCGATGGCGAAGACGAATTCTTCGTCGCTTTTATAATGTTCGTTCGGCATCCAATGTTCGATGGTGCCCGGCGTGTTGGCCGGCAGGTAGGCTTCGGTCACGCCCGCAGCATCTGTTGCCGCTTTAAAATTATCAAGATCGGCTTTCAATTGGTCCCCGCCGATATAGCTCAAAGGGCCGGTGCAGACGGCGACGCCCATGTTGGAGCGGGAATAGCGCGGCGGGATGGCTTCGAAATAGGCTTGGAACTTCACCCGGTCGCGCGCCGTCATATCCAATTGATAGGCGGTAACGTCGCCGGGGGCGCGGGTTTCAAACCCGCCCAGCCGTTCGCGCACATAATTGGTGAAATTGATTTTGGAGAACTCGCCGTCATTGACGCTGTCGATACCGATATCGGTTTGTTGCTTGACGACGCCGGCCACGGAACTGGTCAGCGAGCTTTGAAACTTTGCTTCGTCGTAGCTTTCGCCGGCGGCCTTTGCCACCACCATGGCCCGCAAATCTGCAGGCCGGGGTAATGATCCGGCATGGGTGGTCAGTATCCGGTCTTGGCTATACAACATGGTCTTATTTCTCCCTGTTTGATTTTTTATTTAAGTTTCTACCAAAGTTCTTTGGAAGCAATTATTGCGCCTTCGACCAGGGATTCCAATTTGGCCCACATAACCGTTTCGTGCACCCG
>JABMOP010000202.1 GCA_013204125.1 Rhodospirillales bacterium
CGGCACCGTATTGGGCGAAGCCGGGGTCAATATAGCCACATTCCATCTGGGCCGGGACGCCGAAGGCGGCGATGCCATCGCATTGGTCGAAACCGATGGGCCGGTGAGTGATGATCTGGCCGCCAAAGTGCGTAATTTACCGCATGTTGTGCGCGCCATTTCGCTAAATTTTTAGGCGCTAATCGACGGGGTGAATGCGCCGTTGCTGCCGAATTTCTAGTCGGCAAATCCCAGCGAAAATCCTCCATCGATCACGACTTCGGCGCCGGTCATGTAATCGGACGCAGAGGACGCGAGGAAGAGAGCGAGGCCCTGAATATCTTGCGGCTCGCCCATTCTCCGCATCGGAATATTGTCTTCGAAGGGCTTTCTTGCGGCGGCGTCTTTGAGCCGCCCGCCGGAAATATTAGTCATGAACGGTCCCGGCGCAATGGCGTTGACGGTAATGCCGTAACCGGCCAGCTCCAATGCCGCCTGGCGGACGATTTGCCTAACCCCGCCTTTGGACACGACATAAGGCGTGCCGACAAATTGTTCGGCCTTGGTTGCGGAAATAGACGAGGTCACGATGATCTTGCCGCCGCCGGGTTTCATATGGCGCGCCGCCGTCTGAATGGTTTTAAAGGCGCCGGTCAGATTGACCGCCATCACCTGATCCCATTGATCGGACGGCAAGTTTTCGAATAGCCGTTCCTGGTTGCGGGCCCGATCGCCGGTCAGGAAACCCGGACCGCCGCCGATACCGGCATTGGCAAAGACAACATTAATCGCTTCATGGCGGGCCGATATTTCGCCGAACGCATCTTCAAGGGCCGCGCCATCGGTGACGTCCACTTGGTGGCCGGTGAGAGACCCATCGCTGCCCTCCAGCCCGTTAATTGCTTCGTTTAACGCATCGCCATTGCGGTCGAGCAGTTCAACCACCGCGCCATTGGCTGCCAAGGCTTGGACGGCGGCCAAACCAATGCCGCTGGCGCCGCCGGTGACGACGCAAACCAAATTGCGCACATCGAAAATTTCATTGGTTTTCATAAAGGTCCGTTCCGCTGTTGGCCATCGATCAGCGCAGACCTTGGCCGGAAAAATCATCCGGCGTCAAGGCATCGGCGGGCGCAGCCGAAATCAGCTTAGCTATTTACGGATGGCATTGGGCAGGTAGCGGGAAATCAATGGATATTCGTGGGCGCGGAAGCCCATCAACATCTCCTTCAACAATGCCCTCTTGCCGAGAAATATATTCCGGTTTCGGTAGGTTATCGACAACAAAGGAATTTCGACATTCTTGTCGCGTTGAAATACGTCGAAGGCGCGGCCGATTTCTTCGCTCTGCTCGACGATTTGGTCGATGGCGTGTATTTGATCCGCCAAAGTGTTGGCGGGCAGGGCGATGAAATTCATCAGTAATTCGGCATCCAATTCCGGGATTGGCGCGTGGTAATTTTCCGATGGTGCGCAAATTAATTCCCATACATTTATTGCCGGTTCGTTTGCCTCTTGGGTGTCGGTGATACTGACTTCCGTTTCCTCCGTTTCCTTTTGCAAAACGGTTTTTATTCTCAATAAATCAAATAAATTTTTCTTCTTTTTCCGCTGGAGCCGAGGATTTTGTTGCCTGGCCGCGGGCGCTTTCTTCGGTGTAATTACTTCGTCCCAGACTGCTTTCCATAGGTCCCCGAATTCGCTCGACCCGGCATGGACCTGGAAATAGTGCTGCTGCGTATCGACCGCGCGGAAGCGTCCGCGTTGGATGGTATCGCTGCACCGGTTTTTAAGATCAGGTATAAAATATTCGCGCAGGATTTGTTCTAAATATTCAGAAAATTTTTCCGATAAGAGATATGGCAGTTTAATCTTTTCCATCGCGGTCTGCTGAATTCCCTCTTGCAGCATATTGAAGCGGCTCCTGAATTCGGAGCATATTGTTTCGACGAACACGGCTTCGGTATTTGCGGTATCGCTCTGTTCAACGTCAAAAATTTCTTCGGCAATTTCATCTTGGGAATCGTCATCGGCGGTATCGCCGTCCGTGGACCGGCGCGGTCTTCCATCACCGGGGGCGGCAATCGATGACCGGGCTTGCTCTTCCATCGTGATGCGATGATTTTTGATTCCGCGTAGTACGTCGGTCGACGCCGCCTTGGCCTTGTCCAACTCCGCATCGCTCGTGCTGATCGCGCCAAGTTCGATGGGGAAGATGTAGCTCAATTTCTCATAATAGGATTCCCTGGATTTCAGATCCCCGTCGCGGCTGAACAGCGTATCGATGGTTGCGATCATGCATTTTTTTAGGGATTTAAAGGTGCTCGCCTGGGAAATCAGGGCGATAATTCCCTGATCTTGATCTTCGAACACCTTCTCCCAGTCAATGCGCTCCTGGTCGGTGCTATATTCGATTGCCGCTGAGGGTGCTGCCGATGCGCCGGACATAAAAACTTTCATCTGATCTATAACGTGTTTCTATAAAGCGTTCAAAAACGCCACTAAGTACTAAAACTCCTTAATAAGTGGGCCGCATATGTTAATATTTTCCTATTTTTTGAGGTTCTTCGTCGCTATCGCGGCTGCGCAGGTTTTCGGTAATGACCAATAGATTTTTTTAAGGGCGCCGATCGACCGGGCCTGCATGACCAAGGGGATCGGACCGCTTTCTTCGGCCTCGAACGCGGGCTCCTAATCGGTCGTTCCGATGGGTGCTTCGATCTCGGTCTTGGGCGGTAAAAAAACCGACCCGTAGTTGCGGGGTGGTTTCGTGATGTGACAGGCTATCCAAAGCTTTTAATTCCTTATCCGATTAATTGGCGCATGACAGATGGCGCCTCTTTTTTTGAGCGCGTAACAGACGGCGCAATCGAAGGGCGGAGTGCAATTACAGGCGAAGTCACGTTTCAATGATGGCTATTGATTTGAGCCCCAAATGCGAACACACTATTGCGATAAAAAGATCGCCTTCGTTATCGGCGGCAATAATTCATATTTTGACATCGGCAGGGGAGGGTTAATGATGCCAACGATTTCTTTTAATCTTAACGGTCGCGCCGTTTCGACCGACGCCGGAAGCGATACGCTTCTGGTCGATTTGATCCGCGAAAATTTAGGCATGACCGGCACCCATGTGGGCTGCGATACAAGCCAATGCGGCGCCTGTGTGGTTTCGGTAAATGGCGATTCCATTAAAAGCTGCACGATGCTGGCGGTGCAGGCGGAAGGCGCCGATGTCACCACCATCGAAGGTTTGGCCCGCGACGGTGAAATGCACCCCATGCAAAAGGCGTTTCACGAAAACCATGCGCTGCAATGCGGGTTCTGCACGCCGGGCATGCTGATCAGCGCCATCGATCTGGTCTCGCGCAACCCGGACCCGAGCGAAGCGGAAATTCGGAAAGGGCTGGAAGGCAATATTTGCCGCTGCACCGGCTACCACAACATCGTCAAGGCCATACAGGCCGCCGCCGCCGAAATGAGGGGATAAGCCATGAGCGATACAGGAATTGGAGCCGCTGTCCGCCGCAAGGAAGACAAGCGTTTTCTCACCGGTAAAGGCAATTATACCGACGACATCAACCGCCCGAACCAGACCCACGCCTATTTTTATCGAAGCCAAGTGGCGCATGCGGAAATCAAGGGCATCGACATATCGAAAGCCGCTAAGGCAGACGGTGTGGTGGCCGTCTTTACCGGCGCGGATATCGAAGCCGCCGGCCTTGGCGGGCTGCCCTGCGGCTGGCCGGTGGCCAACAAAGACGGCAGCGCCATGGGCGAGCCGCCTCATCCGGTGTTGGCGCACGGCAAGGTTCGCCATGTCGGCGATCCCATCGCCATGGTCGTCGCGGAAAGCAAGAAACAAGCGAAAAACGCCGCCGCCCTGATCAAGGTCGATTTAAAGGAACTGCCGGCGGTCGCTTCGACGCCTATGGCGGTGGCGGGCGGCGCCCAATTGGTCCATGACGAGGCGCCGGGCAATATCGGCTTCGATTGGGCGATCGGCGACGAAGACGAAGTGGACGCAATTTTCGATGGCGCCGATCATGTGACGTCAATCGATATCATCAACAATCGGCTGATCCCCAATGCGATCGAGCCGCGCGTCGCCATCGGCGAGTACGAACCCGCCACCGAAGATTACACCCTGCACACGACGACCCAGAACCCGCATGTCATCCGGCTTTTGATGGGCGCCTTCGTCCTCCAGATACCCGAACATAAATTGCGCGTCGTATCTCCCGATGTGGGCGGTGGTTTCGGCTCCAAGATTTTTCACTACGCCGAAGAAGCCGCCGTCACCTGGGCGTCCACGCAGGTCGGCCGGCCCGTCAAATGGTGCGCGGAACGTTCCGAAAGCTTCATGTCCGACGCCCATGGCCGCGATCATGTGACACACGCGGAACTGGCCCTCGATAAGGACGGCAAGTTCATCGGGCTGAGGGTGAAAACGCTGGCTAATTTAGGCGCCTATCTGTCGACCTTCGGCCCAGCTATTCCTACCTATATGCACGCGGTTCTGTTGGCCGGGGTTTACACGACGCCGGTGATTTTCTGCAACGTGGTCGGGGTCTACACCCATACGGTTCCGGTTGACGCTTACCGCGGCGCCGGGCGGCCCGAAGCCACCTATATCCTGGAACGTCTGGTCGATCGGGCGGCGCGCGAAATGGGCATCGATCAGGTGGCCATCCGGCGCAAAAATTTCATCCAGCCGGATCAATTCCCCTACCAGACGCCGGTCGCGCTGACCTATGATTCCGGGTATTACAACGGAACCTTGGACGCCGCCTTGGGCAAAGCCGATATCGACGGCTTCGATAAACGCAGAAAGGCGACGGAAGCATCCGGCAAATTACGCGGCATCGGCTATTCCACCTATGTCGAAGCCTGCGGCGCGGCGCCGTCGGCGATCGCCGGCGCCTTGGGCGCCCGTGCCGGGCTGTATGAATCCGCCCTCGTGCGCGTTCATCCCACCGGCAGCGTCACCGTATTCACCGGCAGCCATTCTCATGGCCAAGGGCATGAAACGGCGTTTGCCCAGTTGATTTGCGACAAGCTCGGCGTTGACATTGAGAATGTCGATGTGGTTCACGGCGATACCTCTAAAATCC
>JABMOP010000203.1 GCA_013204125.1 Rhodospirillales bacterium
CGACAAGGGCAATGATTTCTTCGCCGAGTTTCGGGCGAAGTAAGCCGCTCTTAATAATCAACCACTAAACCAACCAAAATAAGGGAACGAAAACACATGGGTATTGTATCGGTCGGGCAGTCTGTATCGCGGTTTGAGGACCCTTATTTATTGCGCGGCGAAGGCAAGTTTGTTGCCGATGTAAGTTTGCCGAACCAGACCTATGGCTTTGTGCTGCGCTCCCCCCACGCCTTCGCCAAGATCAATTCCATTGATACTTCTGCGGCCCTCGCCGCGCCCGGCGTGCTGGCGGTGTTGACCGGCGCGGATATGAGCGAAGACAAGACCGGGCCGTTGCCGAACATTTTGCCGCCGCTTCCCGGTATCGATTACGATCAGATGTTCATCGCCAAACGCTATGTGCTGGCCACCGACTGCGCACGCATGGCCGGCCATGAAATCGCCTTCATCATCGCCGAAACCTTGGCCCAAGCCAAAGACGCGGCGGAATTGGTCGAAGTCGATTACACCCCGATGCAGGCTTTGACCGATAGCTTCGCAGTCGCCGAGGGCGCGCCGCGCTACGCCGATCAGCCGACAAATCTGGCCTTCGATAATTTCTTCGGCGACAAAGACGCCACCGATGCAGCCTTCGACGCCGCCGATCATGTGGTCAAGCAACGCCTTTCCGTCAACCGCGTCGCGCCGAACCCGATTGAGAACAGGGCGACATTGGCCGATTATGACGCCGGTGCCGACCGTTGGACCATTTACGTTCCGACCCAAGGCCCGTTTGCCATGAAGGGTGTTCTGGCCGGGCAGATATTCAACACCGATCCGGATAAATTTCACCTGATTACCGGCAATATGGGTGGCTCGTTCGGCATGAAAGGTTTTTCCGTCGAAAGCATCCTTACCATCTGGGCGGCAAAACGTGTCGGCCGGCCGGTCAAATGGGAGAACGAGCGCACCGATTCCATGCACACGGACCAGCACGGCCGCGACAAAGTGGTGGACGCCGAACTGGCGCTCGACAAAGACGGAAATTTCTTGGGGCTGCGTGTCACCAGTGTCGCCAATATGGGCGCTTTTTTCGGCCCCATGGGCATGATGCACACCCATCTGAGCCTGATCGGCCTGATCAATGTCTATAAGACGCCCGCCATCCATATCAATGTCAAAGGCGCTTATTCCAACACCTCGCCGACCGGCCCTTACCGGGGATCGAACCGGCCCGACAGCACCTTCATCATGGAACGCATGGTCGATGTTGCCGCCCGCCAATTGGGCATTGATCCGATCGATCTGCGCCGCCGCAACGTCATCCCGGCAGACGCCATGCCCTATACCATGCCGCTCGGCACGGTTTACGATTCCGGTGATTTCGGCTCGAACATGGATAAGGCGCTAGCCGGGATCGACCATTCAGGCTTTGCCGCCCGCCGCGCCGCCGCGGAAAAGCGCGGCAAGCTGCTCGGCTTCGGCATCGGTAATAATATCGAACAGGCGGTCGGCGTCGGCCAAGAATTCGTCACCTACCGTTTCAGTGAAGACGGCGCATTGACCATCATCGCCGGCACCACCGACCAGGGCCAAGGCCATCCGACCATGTATATGTTGTTGGCGTCCGACCAATTGGGCATCGATACCGATGAGATCACGGTGATCGAAGGCGACACCGATTCCCAAGCCGCCGGCGGCGGCACCGGCGGATCGCGTGTTTCGGTTATGGGGTCCAACGCGGCGCGTCTGGCGGGCGACGGCATCATTGCCAAGGGCCGCGAAATCGCCGGCCATTTGCTGGAAGCCGCAACCACCGATATCGAATTTGATGCCGGCGCCTTTACCGTCGCCGGAACGGATAAATCGGTGAGCCTGGCCGATGTCGCGCGCGCGTCCTTCGATCCGGCGCATATGGATAAAGATGGTGCGTTGGGGTTAGAGGAATACGCCACCTATGACGGCAAGCAGGCCAACTACCCCAATGGCTGCCATGTCTGCGAGATCGAAGTGGACCCAGATACCGGGCGATGCGAAATCACCCGCTATGTCGCCGTCAACGATGTCGGCACGGTCTTGAACCAATTGACCTTCCGGGGGCAAATTTTGGGCGGTATCGGCCAAGCGGTGGGCCAAGCGCTGATGGAAAACGTCGCCTACGATGCGGAGACCGGACAAATGCTGACCGGCTCGTTCCTCGATTACGCCATGCCGCGGGGCAATGATTTTTGCAACATCGAAATTATCGACAACCCGCACCCGACGGGCAGCAACCCCTTGGGCGCAAAAGGCGCGGGCGAAGTCGGCTGCGCCTGTTCCATGCCGGCGGTGGTGAACGGGGTGCTGGATGCACTGGCGCCTCTCGGCATCCCCCATCTGGATATGCCGCTGACTGCGGATAAAGTATGGGCGGCGATCAGGGCTGCAAAAAAAGCGGCGTGAGTTTAAGCCAAGGATTAAGTCTCGATGTGGAAGCCTTCGGCGCCGACGAGCTTTAAGTCGGCTTTCACCATTTCTGCGACCAGATCGGCGAAGGGGGTCTTGTGGGACCAGCCGAGGATTTTTTTGGCTTTCGACGCATCGCCAAGCAAGCTTTCAACTTCGGTCGGACGGAAATAGCGGGGGTCGACTTCGACCAGCACGTCGCCTGATTTGGCATCGACGCCTTTTTCATTTTCGCCGCTTCCCTGCCATTTGATGGCGCGGCCGACTTCGCCAAAGGCCAGCTCGACGAATTCGCGGACGCTGTGCTGCTCGCCGGTGGCCAGCACAAAATCGTCGGCTTGCCGGTGCTGCATAATCATCCACATGCCTTCGACATAGTCCTTGGCATGACCCCAATCGCGCTTGGCGTCCAGATTACCGAGATACAGCTTGCCCTGATGGCCGTGTTCCATGGCGGCGACGGCGCGGGTGATTTTGCGGGTCACGAAGGTTTC
>JABMOP010000204.1 GCA_013204125.1 Rhodospirillales bacterium
CCATAACCATCCGTCTTTTATCGAACCCTACCAAGGCGCGGCGACCGGCGTCGGCGGCATTTTGCGCGATGTCTTCACCATGGGCGCGCGGCCGATCGCCAATATGAACGCGCTCCGTTTCGGCAGCCCCGATCATCCGAAGACCCGCCATCTTGTGTCCGGCGTTGTCGCCGGCATCGGCGGCTACGGCAATTGCGTCGGTGTGCCCACGGTCGGCGGCGAGTGTAATTTCCATTCCTCGTATGACGGCAATATATTGGTCAACGCGATGACCGTCGGCATCGCCCGCACCGACCGTATTTTTTATTCGGCGGCGACCGGGGCCGGCAATCCGGTTGTTTATGTCGGCTCTAAAACCGGGCGCGACGGTATTCACGGTGCGACCATGGCGTCGGCGGAATTCAACGACGATTCAGATGAAAAACGCCCGACCGTGCAAGTCGGCGATCCGTTCACCGAAAAGCTTTTGATCGAAGCCTGTTTGGAATTGATGGAAACCGATTGCATCGTCGCCATCCAGGATATGGGCGCGGCGGGGCTGACTTCATCCAGTTTCGAAATGGCGTCCAAAGGCGGTGTCGGCGTCGAATTGGATTTAAGCAAGGTTCCCGCCCGCGAAGAAAACATGACGGCGTACGAATTTCTTTTGAGCGAAAGCCAGGAGCGCATGTTGTTGGTCTTGAAACCGGGGTCCGAAGATACGGCGCGCCAGGTATTCGATAAATGGGAGCTGGATTTCGCCATCGTCGGGCGCTTGACCGATAGCGGACGCATGGTGGTCACCATGAACGGCAAAATCGAAGCCGATCTGCCGATCGATCCGTTGGCGCTGGCGTCCCCCGAATACGACCGCCCGTGGGTGCCGACACCGGCAGCGGCGATCATCAATGCTGCAGATGTGGCGGCGCCGGATACCTTGATGGGCGCGCTTAAAACCATTTTGGCGTCGCCGGATATGTGCTCCAAGCGCTGGATTTGGGAACAATACGATCATCTGGTGATGTCCGATACGGTTCAGCGCCCGGGCGGCGATGCGGCCTTGGTCAGGGTGCAAAATACCAAGAAGGGCCTAGCCATCACCACCGATTGCACACCCCGCTATTGCAAGGCGGACCCGGTCCAAGGCGGCAAACAAGCGGTCGCCGAGGCATGGCGCAACTTAACCGCTATCGGCGCCAAGCCGCTCGCGGTCACCGATAATATGAATTTCGGCAATCCCGAACGGCCTTTGATTATGGGGCAATTTGTCGGCGCCATCGAAGGTATTCGGGAAGCCTGCCTGGCCCTCGATTTTCCGGTCGTGTCGGGCAATGTCAGTTTCTATAACGAGACCCAGGGCGAAGCCATTTTGCCGACGCCGGCAATCGGCGCGGTCGGCCTGATCGAAGATTGCGCAAATGCGGTTGGCATTGGTTTTGCCGCCAAGGGCGACGCGGTTATCTTGATCGGCGAAACCAAGGGGCATCTGGGCCAGTCTATTTATTTGCGCGAGATCGGGAACCGGGAAGAAGGCACGCCGCCGCCTGTGGATTTAGGCGCCGAACGGAAAGCCGGCGACCTTGTGCGCGCGCTTATTTTGCAAGGCCATGTCCGGGCATGCCACGATTTGTCCGATGGCGGATTGTTGGTGGCCATTGCCGAAATGGCATTGTCCGGCGGCATCGGCGCCGCTATCGAGGATCGGTCGGGCGATGCGCCAGCCCATGCCTGGGCCTTCGGCGAAGATCAGGGCCGCTATTTAATCGCCGCCGAAGATGCAGATGTGGTTTTGGCGGCGGCGAATACGGCGGGCGTGGCCGCATCGGTGATTGGCCACACAGGCGGCAAGATGCTTGAATTTGCCGGTGAAACTGTTTCGGTGGCTGATCTTAAGCAAATATTCGAAGCCTGGCTGCCCGGCTATATGGGCGCGGCTTAAAACGCTTCCCCCTTGCCGTACGGCTGTTAAATCCTATATCCCTTATGAACTGCGGCGTGAAAAAACCTTATGGATTTTGTGGACCCTATGGCGCAGTATTTGGGGTAAGCTGCACAAATGGAAACGTAAAGAGGACCCATCTCCATGGCTATGGATATCGGCGAGATTGAGCGATTGATTAAGGAAGGCATCCCCGGCGCCGAAGTGCAGATCGAAGATTTGCGCGGTGACGGTGATCATTATGCGGCTTATGTGGTCGCCAAGGAATTCGAAGGCCTTAACCGCGTCAAACAGCATCAATTGGTTTACGCCGCCTTGCAGGGAAAAATGGGCACTGATTTACACGCGCTGGCGCTGCAAACCAGCGTTCCGGAAAATTGAACCTTTAAATATCATTTCTCTTAAGAGGACATTATGAACGACAATTCTGTATCAGACCGTATCCAAGCGGAAATCGATTCCAGCCCGGTGACCCTTTTCATGAAAGGCTCGCCCTCATTTCCCCAATGCGGATTTTCCTCCGCCGTTTGCCAGGCGCTGATGCTGTCCGGCGTCGAATTTAAAGGTGTCGATGTGCTTCAGGACGCGGAAATTCGCGACGGTATTAAGGAATTCTCCAATTGGCCGACCATCCCCCAGCTTTACGTGAAGGG
>JABMOP010000205.1 GCA_013204125.1 Rhodospirillales bacterium
CTTTCGATATATTCGGCAAGCAGCAAGGCCTGCCCGTCGTTGTAAATTTCGGGGAAAACCGGATAACGGTCGCCGCCCATTGCCATGCCCGCCGGTTTTTTCGTCCCACCGGCTACGGCGACGCCCTGTTGCTTGAGCCGGGTTGTCCACGGCCGGTTGCCGCCACGCACATCAAGATTGCCGGTCAATGCCGCCAACAACATCACGGCGCGGTGGTTCTGCAATCCGTTGCGGTGTTGCACCAAGGCTTCTTGGCTTACCGTGATTTGCGCCGGGCGCGCATGCCCATAAAGCCGCGCCGCGTCGATGATCAGGTTTTCCGGCACCCAGGTGATTTCTCGCGTATGTTCCGGTGTGAAACCCTTGACGTAATCGCGGTAGTCTTCGAAGCCGTGCGCGTGGGCGTCAAGGAATTCCGCGTCTTCCAGCCCTTCTTCCAAGATGATATGCGCCATCCCCAAGGCCAACGCACCATCGGTTCCCGGGCGCGGCTGCAAATGGATTTTGGCGGCTTCGGCCATCGACGTGCGCCGCGGATCGACGGCGATGGTCGGCACCTTATCGGCTTCGGCCAGAAGATAATGACGCTCGTAAGGGATCAAGCTGTCCTTGGGATTGTTCGACCAGACGATGCGGCACTTGGTTTCTTCCTGGCGGAAACGGCTGGCCTGGAAGAAATGGTTATAGTCTTCGCCAAAGGTCAGGGTCGACGCGATGTAGGTCGCGCCGAAGCAGCAGCTCGATTCCGTAATGTAATGGGGCGACCCAAACTCCGTCTGAAGGCGCCGTAAATAGGGCCGCGCTTCCTTGGTATAGCCGACGAAGAAGGCGACCGCTTCGGCGCCATGCGCTTCCCGGATTTCCAGCATTTTATCGGCAGCATACTGGACGGCGCCGTCCCAAGCGGCTCCCTGCCACGGCTCGCCGGCGGCGCCTCTGATACGGGCGCCGAGTACGCGTTCGGGGCTTTCGCGCTGTTCCAACATGGCGGTGGCGCGGATGCAATCGGGATGGGAGATGTTGATGATATCGTCACCCTGGCTTTCGACCGTGATCGGGCAGTCGGATGTGCACATGTAACACGTGGAAAAGGTGGTTTTGACGCTATTGTCACCGGTGCTGCGGGCGGTTTCGCTGAGTTCATCCATCGGTCGGATTCCAATTTCTAGCGGCGGCGCGAAAATGCGAACTTCTAATAACAATCCCCTATCACTTCACCACGAATTTTATTACCACACAACTATTATGGTTTATTTCAGTGCGCGGGAAAAGTAAGTGTCTGTCCCCTTTCCAAGCCACCTGCGATCTGGTTAATTGCCGACTCATCAGTCCATCTGAAGGAAGAAGCCATGAGCAATCCATTTATCGTCAGCGAATTTCAAGAAGCGGTGCTGGATACGGTGCGCCGGTTCACAGATGAAGTGGTGCGCCCGGTGGCGGCGGATCTCGACCGCAACCAAGACCCCGAAAAAAGCTTTTCCTGGGACATCATCGAAAAAGCCGATGCCGCCGGCATCCGCACCATGACCCTATCGGAAGAATGGGGCGGCATCGGCGCAGATTCGGTGACCACCGGCATGGTCGTCGAAGAATTGGCGCGCGGCGATATCGGAGTTTCCGTGGTCATGGCGCAAACCTTGAAGATCGCGGCAATTTTGCAGGTGGCGCTGACCAAGGAATAACAAGACCGCTTTATCCCTGGGTTCAGGGATGATCCGCGCGGCCTGTTGGCGATCAGCATCACCGAGCCGGAAACAGCATCCAATTACTTCATCCCCGGCGATTGGTCATTCTACACCCGCGCCGAGAAAACCGAAGGCGGCTGGATCGTCAACGGCATGAAACATTTTATTTCAAACGGCAACCGGGCCAGCACCTATATGCTGTTCGCGCAGACGGAGAAGGGTAAGCCTTTGCACCAAGGTTCGACCTGTTTCATCTTGAAACGCGACACCCCCGGTTTCACCATCGGCCGCGTCCACAACAAAATGGGCGAACGGCTGGCCAATAACGCCGAGTTGATCTTCCAAGATTGCTTCATCCCCGATGAAGACGTCATCGGCGAAGTGAACAAGGGCTTTCAGGTTCTGGTCGATTTTCTACCCGCCTCCAACGCCTATGCGGCGGCAAGCGTATTGGGCAACGCGCAGACGGCTTATGAGCGAAGCGTCGAATGGGCCAAAACCCGGAACCAGGGCGGCAAATTGCTGATCGAACATGACGGCATCCGGGCGCAATTGGCCGAAATGCACATGATGATCGACGTTGCCCGCACCTATATTCGAAAAGCCACCTGGATGGCCGATAACCGAGACACCGTCCCTTGGGATCCGGCGCTGGGCGCTTTGCCCAAAGTCTATGCGTCGCAAGCGGCGTGGCAGATCGCCACCTGGGCGTCGGAAATTCACGGCGGCTCCGGTTTTATGATTGATATCGGCATGGAAAAATTGATGCGCGATGCGGCG
This sequence comes from Rhodospirillales bacterium, assembly GCA_013204125.1. Classification (GTDB taxonomy): domain Bacteria; phylum Pseudomonadota; class Alphaproteobacteria; order Rhodospirillales; family UBA2165; genus JABMOP01. The sequence continues at coordinate 2,466 of JABMOP010000205.1, forward strand.
GCGTTCCTCCATTCCGACGGCGTTAACCGCACGCTCTTGCTGAAAGCGGCAAATTTCATATTCGAGGATTAATCGATGAAAGCCCTGGTTCTTGAACAGCAGAATACACCGTTTGTTTTAAAAGACGTGCCGGACCCGGTCGCTGGTCCCGCCGAAGCGGTGGCCAAGGTTCTGGCCTGCGGCGCCGGGCTAACCATCCAGCACTACAAAATCGGGCGCTCCAAGATCAAAACGCCGCGCATCATCGGCCATGAAATCACCGCCGAAATCGTCGCAGTGGGGCCGGGCGTCAGCAACGTCAAAATCGGCGATGCGGTCACCGCCTATTACTATTTGAATTGCGGCTATTGCCCCAACTGCATGGCAAATTTGGAACCGCTCTGCACCAATTTGAAAGGCAATGTGGGCAAAGATTGCGATGGCGGTTATGCGGAATATATCAAATTGCCGGCGATCAACTTCATGGTTCTGCCCGACGGCCTCGATTACAAAAACCATCCGGCCGAAATCGGCGTTATCTGCGACGCCATCGCGACGCCCTATAAAGTCAACAAGCGTTCGCGCACGGAACCGGGCGAAACCGTTGCCGTATTCGGCGCCGGCGGCGGGCTCGGTATCCATCAGGTCATGTTGTCCAAATGGGCGGGCGCCCGCGTCATCGCCGTCGATACGGTGTCTGAAAAATTCGCTGCCTGCCGGAAAGCGGGCGCCGACGAAGTGGTGGACGCCGGCGACGGCAAGGTGATCGAAGCCTTGATGGATTTAACCGGCGGCAAGGGCGTCGATGTGGCCATCGATTACGTCTCGGCCACGGTAACCCTGGAGCAAGCGATCGGCGCGTTGGCGGTCAAAGGCCGCATGGTGACCTTGGGCGGTTCCGGCCAGAAATTCGAAGCCGACGCGGCGCAGATGCTGGTCAAGGAACTCGATCTCCTCGGCAGCCGCTATGTCACCAAATTTGAAATGTACAAAGCGTTGGAACTCGTCGCGCGCGGCGA
>JABMOP010000206.1 GCA_013204125.1 Rhodospirillales bacterium
ATTCTGCGGGCATCAACATGAAGAATTTTTCGCCGACCTATCGGGCGCTCGACGGCTACGATGTAGAAAAACTTTATGTCGAAAAAGAAAGCCTGGATGCGCGCGGTCTCAGCGAAGACGATTTACTTGTTCCCGTTGAAGTTCTTTCTTCCGCCCAATTGGGTGATTTGATGGAAGAACAAGACGTAGTTGTTTCGTTTTAGGAGCTAAGATGGCGTTATTGCACACGGTGAATAAATCACCATTTGAGAAAAACACCCTCTCCAGTTGCCTGCGTATGGCAAAAGACGGCAGCGCCGTTTTGATGATTGAGGATGGGGTCTATGGCGCTCTTAAGGGAACCTCGCACAGTGCCCCTATCGAAGAACGATTGGGCGGTGTAAAATTCTATGCGCTCGGGCCGGATTTGGCGGCTCGTGGGTATGAGCCCAGCCATTTGATCGAAGGGATCGAAGTGGTTGATTATGCTGGATTTGTCGATCTTGCGACCGAATTCGATGTGGTTCAGTCGTGGCTTTAATTTAAACCTTACAGACTTTTATAGAAGCGGAGTTGGATATGAGTTATCGGCTAGACGGCCAAGAAGTAGCAGCAGACGAAGAAGGCTATCTCATTGAGATCGGCCTTTGGAATAAAGACTTGGCACAGCAGATCGCCGAAAGCGAAAACATCGAAATGGATGATGATCACTGGGAAGTGGTGAATTTCCTGCGCAATTACTATGAAGAATATCAAATCGCGCCGGCTATTCGCGTTTTGACCAAAGCGGTCAAAAAATCCATGGGCCCGGAAAAAGGCAACTCGAAATATTTGTACGAGTTGTTCCCCTATGGCCCCGCCAAGCAGGCGTGCAAAATCGCCGGCTTGCCGAAACCGACGGGCTGCATCTAAGTCACCCCGGCGCTGCAGATAAGCCGGGGAGGAGGGAAATAGCGTTTTGTTGACGGCGGTTTACGCATTTCTGTTCTACCTGGCTACTCTGACTCTTGTGGTTGGGGTGACTTTGCGCGTGCGCCTTTATTGGAAAACGCCGGCGCCGCTTAAAATTCCGACGACGCCGGCGCCGACCACTCAGACCGGTGTCGCCTTACGTATGGCGCGCGAAGTGGTGCTCTTCGAAAGCCTCTTTAAATCTTCAAAATGGACTTGGATATTTGGCTGGATGTTCCACGCCGCGCTCGTTCTCGTCCTCATCCGGCATTTGCGCTATGTCATCGAGCCGGTTTGGTCGTGGCTTGCCTTGATGCAGCCTTTAGGGATTTACGCAGGCTTTTTCTTGGTTTTGGGTCTTGCCGGTGTTTGGGCGCGCCGCGTTCTCGTTGCCCGGGTGCGTTATATTTCCGCGCCGTCGGATCATCTGATGCTGGCGTTGATCGTGGCGATTGCGGTAAGCGGTCTCTCGATGAAATTCGTTGCGCCGACCGATATCGTCGCCGTCAAAGCGTTCATCCTTGGGCTCATTTATTTCGACTGGCAGCCTTTGCCCGCCGATCCGCCGATCTTGGTGCATCTGGGCTTGGTCATAATCTTGATGCTGATTTTTCCGATTTCAAAATTGTTGCATGCGCCCGGCATCTTTTTCAGTCCAACCCGGAACCAGGTCGATAACGCACGCGACGTGCGCCACGTGGCGCCCTGGGCCGACGACTCAGCGCCGGGTGCAGGTGAATAAGCATGGATGATTTTACCGTACCCGAACTGAAAGACATCACAGAGCCACGCAAATTAGAGCCCGGATCGATGTCCCATTCGCGCCCCTTCGCCGCCACGCCCGCGCATCAAGAAGCATTGGGTTTTCCAGGTGAATTGGTGGACGACTGGAAAGAAAAAGCGATCCTTAAAATGGGCGAGCTGTTGGGTAAAAGCCGCGCGCTTCGGGTGTTCATGGATAGTTGCGTTAAATGCGGCGCGTGCACCGATAAATGCCATTATTTTCTTGGCACAGGCGATCCCAAAAACATGCCGGTGGCGCGCCAGGATTTGATGCGCGACGTCTATCGCCGGTATTACACCTTCGCCGGAAAATATTTTCCGTGGCTGGTCGGCGCCAAAGATTTGACTAAGGAAATCCTGGACGATTGGTATTCCTATTACCACCAATGTTCCCAATGCCGGCGTTGTTCCGTTTTCTGCCCCTACGGCATCGATACCGCCGAAGTCTCAATGGCGGCGCGGGAAATCATGGACCATATTGGCATGGGCCAGAAATACTGCAACGAAATCATCGGCAAGGTTCATGTCGTCGGCAATAATTTAGGCCTGCCGGAACCGGCGCTTCGCAACACGCTGGAAGAACTCGAAGAAGATATCGAAGACGAAACCGGGGTCGCCGTCAAACTGCCCTTGGATGTGCAAGGCGCCGATATTCTATTGGTGACCCCGAGCGCCGATTTCTTTGCCGAACCGCATGTGGATGGGCTGATCGGCTATGCCAAGGTCTTCCATCAAGCAGGCGTCAGCTGGACTATTTCTTCCTATGCATCCGAGGCTGCAAATTTTGCCATGTTCATTGGTTCTCACGATCAAATGCGGGATGTTGCCGAACGCATCCACAAAGCAGCCCGCGATTTGGGCGTTAAGCGCATTATCGTCGGTGAATGCGGCCATGCGTGGCGGGTTGCCTATTCGTTTTGGAACACCCTGGTTGGGCCGTTTGATTTCCTCGATCCCAATTATCCGGTACCCCAGCATATTTGCGAATTCACCAATGATTTGATCGAGAAGGGCGAATTGACTTTCGATAAATCCGCCAACGATCACATGACGCTGACCTTCCACGATTCGTGCAACGTCGCGCGCGGATCGCGCATGGGCGACGATCCCGGTGGACAATTCCGCATCCCGCGCGAAATTATCAAAGCGTGCTGCAATAATTTCTATGACATGGCCGCCGATACCATCGGCGAGAGTACGTTTTGTTGCGGCGGCGGCGGCGGCTTGCTGACCGATGATTTGTTGGAGCTTCGCGTCAAAGGCGCGCAACCGCGCATGGAAGCCTTGAAGCGCGTGACCGAAGAAAACGGCGTCACCCATATGGCGGCGATTTGCGCCATTTGCAAAAGCCAGTTCGCCAAGGTCATGCCCCATTACGGATTTGAAATGGACGCTATTGTCAGCGTCCACCAATTGGTGAGCAATGCCATTATCCTAGACGGCCAGACCAGGGGCGAAGAAGAAACCGAGCCGACGGCGCAAATCGCCGCGCAAGAAGATTAAGACAGGGGTTGGGGCATGGACGAAACAGCAAAAACCGAAATACTGACCAATCGGCGCTACAAAGACGGCGACGCCGAACACCTGCCGTGGCAGGAAGAAATATTCGAAGCCGATCATTCCTATAAATGCCCGACCTATGTTCACCGGACGCCGCCGTGCCAGGGAAGCTGTCCTTCGGGCGAAGATATTCGTGGTTGGCTCAACATCGCACGCGGCATCGAAAAAGCGCCGGACGGCATGACTTGGCAGGAATATGCGTTCAAGCGCATCACCGAAGCCAACCCGTTTCCCGCCATCATGGGCCGTGTGTGCCCGGCGCCGTGCGAAGACGGTTGTAACCG
>JABMOP010000207.1 GCA_013204125.1 Rhodospirillales bacterium
AAGATATGGAAGCGATGGGCCCGGTGCGCATGAATGAAGTGGACGAGGCGCAGGCCAATGTGGTCAGCACCGCCAAACAATTAGCCGATAGCGGCGAAATCATCATCGTCAGCGGCGGCGACGAAGAAGAACTCGTCTTCTAAGTGGGCCTAATATAAAAAAACGGCCCCGGTTTAAGCCGGAGCCGTTTTATTTTTCTGATCCAGCGCCTTAAGCGGGCGGCAATTTAATCTTCCAGCTCGATGACCGAGCCGGCTTTGGTTTTGCCTTGGGCGTTGTAATGGCCGATGCAATCGATGATCGGGCTATCCGAATAGGAATAAAGAATTGCATCTTCCTTGCCGGTGTTTTTGTGTTTGCGCCAAAGATGGCTGGGCGCGACAAAGAAATCGCTTTGCGACCAGTCCAGTTCCGTGCCGTCCACGGTGGTGACGCCTTGGCCTTCCAATACGCTATAGACCGAGTTGGCGGTGTGGCGGTATTCCAAGGTTTCTTCGCCGGGGCGTAGCAATTGCGCCTTATAGGCAAGCGATGGGAACAAGGGACGCCCATTGGCCGGGTTCACAAATTCCATGATGATGCCTTCGTGCGGGTCACCATCCATATCGCGAAGATCTTTCAACGCCGTGGCGATATCGGCGCCGGCGTAATAGAACATTTCGGTCTGTTTCTTGCCTATGCCGCGGCTGGGGCCTTTGAAGCGCGGCAACATGCCGCCATTGCCGAAGAACTTGGTGGAAAATCCCTGTTCCGGCGCGTCGTTCATCTTGGCGTTTTCATGATCGTTGCGCACCCAAATGAGGCCAAGGAAATCCATCAACGGCCAATCCAGCGTATCGGCCCAGATCACCGGCGTATCGTCATCATTGCCGTGGGCGTGCCAGGTGCCGTTGGGGGTTAAGATCAAATCACCGCGATTGGCGGGGAAGCGTTCGCCTTCCACATAGGTATAGCCGCCGCCGTCGGACAAGATGGTGCGGCTGGCGTTCGGCGTGTGCATATGGGGGACCGCGTCATCGCCTTTTTTATAGATCGATATGGCGATGCGGATGGTATTGGTGACTTTGTATCCGGTAGAAAAGGCCGGATTGGTCAGCAGGATCGATTGCCGCTCGGTCAATTCCAGCGGGCAAAGCTCAGCCAATTTGTAAAGGTAATCGGAGAAATAGTCCCATTTCCAGATATACGGGACGGCCTTGGCATTTTCCAAGGGCAAGCCGTGTTCGGCAATGGTCGGCGGTTCAGAATCATGGGTATGCCACGGTTTCTGGCTCGCCGAATTCCATTTGGTCCTGATCCAAATATTGTTGGCCATGGCTTCTTCGTTCATGGCTTCCAGCTCTTCGAGGATGCCGCTTAATTCCTCCGCCCGTTCCGGGCTGACGCTATCTGGTGACATTGTTGCTACCTCTTTATCTATTATTCTTAAAAATTCACGCTCTGCCGAAGGCTTGGGGTATAGAGTTTTTGTCGGCTTCGGCTTTGATTTTGGTCAAGCTTCTCTCATATCAGCCGTTATGGCAATTCGTTCACGGTTTTGCCGTCGAGCCAGGAGCGGATATTGGCAACCGCGCCTTCGAAGAAATTGGTGAAATTTTCGCGGGTCACATAGCCTTGGTGGGGCGTCAGTATCAAATTTGGAAGCTGGCGCAAGGGGCTATTGGCGGCCAAAGGTTCTGTCTCAAACACATCCAGCCCGGCGCCGGCGATTTTTTTAGCCCGCAAAGCTTCGATCAGCGCCAGTTCATCGACGATCGGCCCGCGCGCCGTATTGATAAAAAATGCGGATCGTTTCATTTTGGCAAATTCCGCCGCCCCGATCAGGCTATGGTTGCGCGTCCCCAAATGCACATGAACCGAGATAAAGTCGGAACCGGCAAACATTTCATCTTTGCTTACAAGCCGGACGCCGGCCTCATTGCAGGCCTCCTCGGTCAAATTTTGACTCCAGGCGGCGACGTCCATGCCGAAAGCCTTGCCCACTTGGGCGACTTGAACGCCGAGTTTTCCGAGCCCGACAATGCCGAGCACCTTATCTTTTAATCCCAAATTGACGCCGATGCCGAAAGCGCCGCCGCGGGTTGCCGCATCTTCGGTAACGATGCGCTTGGCGAGCGCCAGGATCAGCGCCCAGGCATGTTCCGCCGCCGGGTAATTGAGGGTCGGCGTGCCGGTCACGACGATGCCATTATCGCGGGCGGCTTTGCCGTCCAAGGACCAATTGCGCATGCCGCTTGTGTAAAGATGTTCCAATTTGGGCAGTTTTTCGAACAACGAGCGCGGAAACGGCGTCCGTTCGCGCATTATGCAAATGATCTCAAAATCGCCCAGCCGTTCGGCAAGCTCGTACTCGTTGGTCAAATGGTCGCGGAAGACTGTAATTTCCACATCGTCGTCCAACGTCGACCAATCGGCAAATTCCAGGGCGACGTTTTCATAGTCATCAATGATGGCGAGCTTTTTCATGCCCTTTGCGTTCTACCCACGTACATCCAAAAATAACTCATCCGCCGTGAGGCTTTCGGCAATCAAGCCTTGATCGACCATATAGGAAATCAAGGCTTCGATGGAATTGCGGTTGGCGTCCACGCCGTAGGGCCAGGGATCGCCGCCGAACAATTCTTCGACTTCGGCGATATCGCCGTAAAGAAACGGCAGCATGATTTTCTGCGCGCCGGAAAAACCAAGCTCGGCGAAGGCGATATCCTTGGATTTGTTAAATGCATCGTAGAGCGGCTTGGCAATCCATGGATTGGCTTTAAAGACGTCATCGCGGATTGCGACCAGATGCATGATCGGATGGATGCCGGTGCGGATGTAATAGTCTTTTTCTTCGGCGCGGAAATCAGGAAACAGGCGTTCCACGTCGTCAGAGGTGACGATTGAATCGGGCATACGCGAACCTAAGACCGCGTCCAATTCACCAGCCGCCAGCATATCGCTTAGAGATTTGCCGCTATCGTTGATTTCGATATCGACCGGTTTCAAGAGCGGCGGCACCTTGGCGTTGCCGTGGCTGCCGGCTTTTTCGATGGCGCCCTGAACCCAGTGGACGCCGCTTAAATCAACGCCGTGATCGCTTTCCAGCATACCCCGGATCCAGATCGCCGCGGTCTGGGTGTAAAGCGGCGTGCCGATGCGCTTGCCGGCCAAATCTTTCGGCGCTTTGATGCCGGCGTTTTTATTGACGCAGATGAAACCGTGGCGGAAGGCTTTGGAGGGAAACACCGGGAGCGCGACGAACGGGCAATTGCCCTGGCCGGTCATCGAAATGAACTCGGATGTCGATAATTCGGACATATCGAATTCGCGGTTTTGCACCATGCGGTCAAAAATTTCGCGCGGCGCTTGGATCGGATCAAATACGAGATCGATACCTTCCACTTTGACTTCGCCATTTTGCAGGGCGTCCATGCGGTCATACGCACCGCTGGCAAAAGTCAGTTTCAAATCGGCCATAGATAGCTCCCGGTGGTGATATTTAAACTAGAATCTATCCGGCTTAGGCGCCTTCGATCTCGCTTAAGGGCTTGTGGCTGAGCTGTTCGGCGCGTTCAAGCTTGACCAGTACCGCCCGGCCCTTTTTTTCGGGATCGCTTGTGCGTTCCGGCTCGACCATTTCATTCCACACCCGTTCACGAACTTCGCCGTCTTCGGCGTGAACTTCGGCGATGCCATAAAACCGAGCAACACCGCCGGCCGGCAACGTACCGTTACCGCCGCGCGCGCCAAGTTCCGGATTGCGGAAAAATACGGTTACTTTTGTGCCGTCTTCGACCGTCTCGAAGGTATGGCCTTTGCCGCGGTCCCAATAGGCTAGGGTGTCTCCGTCATAAACAATGACGCTGCCGCGCGGGCTTACTTGAGGATACCCGTCATCCATCATGATCGAAACCAGGCAAAGATTTTTCGGATAAGCGGTCGAGATATATTCGTGAAGAATTTCGGGTATGAGTGCCATTGAAGTGATCCCCCTGTTGGCGTGAATCATTAAATTTAAAGGTTGGTATCCCCAAGGGGAGTCGAACCCCTGTTTCCGGCGTGAGAGGCCAGCGTCCTAGGCCGCTAGACGATGGGGACCCAGAAATAACGTGTTGTCCCGACTTTCCCAATTTTTAGGCGACAATTCAAGCACCAGGGAGATCGTTCCAATTGACCCGATCCGCGATGATGACTTCGATCGGTATTTTTTAGATCGGGTTGGCGATTAAACCCGGCTGTTATTGGGCCGACCCCGACCCGGCCGCTCCTTCTTTCATGTCCGGTGTCATCAACGTAAACGAACTATCTTTCATGTCGAAGCGCTTGGTCGCCAATTTGGTCAGGTCGGTCCCGGTGACCCTGATAAAACGGGATTTTTCGGGAAAATGGATCGAATGGACGGCGTGGGATGCAAAGTAACCTGCATTTCCAGGTTCCAGACGATACTTTTTCCTCACTTCCAATTCGGCGTGGCCGTCTTCGGTGCCGTCGTCCTTACGGTCATATTCGGTCATTTCGGTCCACCCGACCGCTTGGCCGTAAATAGCCCAGGACGCGCCATGATCGTGCGGCGGCGAGGTGCGCCCGTCCGCTTGAATATGGGCGAGCAGCAGAAAATCGGTCTCTTCGTCGTGATACAGCTCGTGCGTTCCGACCTCTGCATCCGGGCTGCAATGTTCTTGAATGAAATCCTCATTGGTCAGAAGTTTTTCGAGATGCCCGCGAATGGCGTCTAAATTCGCGGCGCCTTTATTGCCGTCGATCTCGCTTCTGCAGTCGTTACAAAAATTTTCCATTGTATATGCCATCGTCGTCTCCTTTCTTAGTTTAAGTCAGTTTCGAATATTATTGCCGAAATATCCATCAGTTGTTTGTAGCCATTTAGCACCTATTAATTTAAGCATAGAGTCGGATAGGGGAGGCGCAATTGGCCAGTGTTGTTTTTGAAAACGATGGATCCAGCCAACAATTCACCGGCGTATCGGCGGGCGGGGATATTTTTATTGATCGAAAAGCCGGCATCGGGCCAAGCTCGGGCGAATATCTGCTGTTTTCGCTTGGTTCCTGCGTCATCGGTATGCTTCGAAATTATCTGGTTGCCAAGGACGTCGAAATTGATGGGCTCAGGGTCGAATTGGTCTCCGAAGTGGATGAAGAGACGAAGGCCTATGAAAAAATTCACATTGTCATCAAAAGCGGATCACCGCTATCCGATAAATTGCGCGCCGTATTTTTGAACGTGGCAAAAACCTGCCGCATCCATAGGACCTTGGAAGGTGGCCCGGAAATGAGCGTCGAAATCATGGAAATGGAGTCCGCCCAGCCGTCGGCTGCGCCAGGCGAATAGCGGGTATTTTCTCGATGATCATCGACATGCACTGCCACTATGTCCCGGAGCCGGTCGCGGAAATTTTGCGCAATCGGACATCGGCGCCGTTCGTCGAGAAACTGGCCGACGGGACCGAACAGCGTCATATGCCGGCCGGCAATATATTGTCTTTCGCCGATGATTACACCGACATGGCGGACCTGCGAATTAATCACATGGATGAGATGGGAATTGATATCGAAGTTCTCTCCATGGGTCTTTTGTTCGGGCTTCATGCGTTGCCGATTGAAGAAGCGGTGGCCGTCGCGACCGCCTTCAACGATGATCTAAGCGCCCTTTGTAAAGGCCATCCCCATCGGTTTCGCGGGCTGGCACTTCTGCCGATGGCGGATATAGGCGCGGCGGCGCGGGAATACCGGCGGGCGCGGCTCGAACTTGGCTTGATCGGCGCTATACTGCCGGTCAATTCATTTGTCAGCCGCGAAGAGGCCGATAAAACGGCGGCCATATTTGAAGCGGCCCAGGAAACCGGTGGTCACATCTTCGTCCATCCCGGCCTCCGCGCCGATGAACTGGCCGCCATTGGCAATAAAAAGAAAAACAAGCCTGCAGACCCCAATAGCACGGAACGCATGGCCCTCAAGGTCCAGCACAATCTGGCCCTGGCCATGGTGACGTTCAGTTTTTCCGATTTTCTGGACCCCTATCCGGATATCACGGTGCAGTTGGCGAATTTAGGCGGCACTTTGCCGATGGTGCTGGAACGCATGGATCATACGGTCACCAGCAGAATGTCCGAACGCCCGCTTCCGTCCAGCCAGCTTGGACGCATTTATCTTGATTGCGCCTCGCTCGGACCGAACGCTATCGATATAGCGGCCAAAGTCTACGGTCCCGACAAATTGCTGTTTGGTTCCGATTATCCGATCTTCCCAATCGCCCAGGCCCTAGATGCGGTGAAAAATTCGAGCATCGACGATGACGCCAAGCAGAAACTTCTGGGCGGAAATGCTCAGACCCTAATTGATCGTTATCAGGCGGGTTGATCCAATTCCAAATCCAATTCATCAAATCCATCACCGCCCGCCGCCAGCCTGAAGCCGCGCATCTCGCCCGCGCCGTCCTTGCCTACGGATATAATGAGCCAGATCAGCGATGGTTCGAACGCTTTCGCCAAATCGGTTTTGGATGGTTCTGCCGGGTGATCCGGGTGGGAATGGTAATGGCCGATCACACGCTCAGGGCCGGTGCGTACCTCTCGTTCCACATCGAACCTGATTTGCGGGTCCACTTCGAAGCGGTCCCGCCCATCGCCATCGGCGATGTTCGGGGCGGCTATGACTTGGGTGATGGTGATTGGTATCGAGCCTTCGCCCCCGGTGCCGACAAGCAAGCCACAGCATTCAGCGGGATATGCCGAGCCAGCCGCACCCTCGATTGCCTGCCAATGCCGGGCGCCGAGGCGGATCAGCGTCATTTCCGGCCTGGGGGCTTAAGGTTTATGCGCCGTACCAGCCGGCCGCTCAGAGGATCAAAAGTCAGAACCATATGCGCGCCGTCAACCTGGATATGCACGTGCAGCAATCCGCCGTCGCTATCGGTGCCGATCACGGTTGCCCCGGTGGGCAAATCAAGGGTCATTTCCACAATTGGCTTTTCGCCGCTTCCCAAGAACGAAAAATTGGGATCAGACGATTTCATGACAACGCCGATCGCAAGGGCGATGAGGCCGAAGATGATGATGACGCCAAGCCCGCTAACCAGATAAACTAAGCCCTTGTTTCCACGCATGATTTTAGGCCAATCTCTGATTCATGGTTCAATCCTCACCTGCCTCACCCGAAATAATCCATACCGTATTGGTCGATAAAAGCCAATCGGGCCAGCGCCTTGATAAATTTCTTGGCGGCGCCGTTGATGCGTTGTCGCGCACAAGGATCAAAACCTTGATTACGGCTGGGCTTGTGGCGCGTTCGGGGACGAAAGTAACCGAGCCCTCACGAGCGGTCAAATTAGGCGAAACCTACACCATTTTGGTGCCCAAAGTGGTGCCGGCCAAACCCCAGGGCCAAGCGATTGCGCTGGATGTTGTCTATGAAGACGCCGATTTAATCGTCATTGATAAGCCGGCCGGGCTGGTGGTTCATCCCGCCGCGGGCAATCTGGACCGCACACTTGTTAATGCGCTTATTGCCCATTGTGGCGACAGCCTTTCCGGCATCGGCGGCGAAGCGCGCCCCGGCATCGTCCACCGCCTGGATAAGGGGACATCGGGCTTGATGCTCGCCGCAAAAAACGACGAAGCGCACCGCCACCTTGCGGCGCAGTTCGCGGCCCATGATATTGACCGCGCCTATAAAGCAGTGGTGTGGGGCATACCGGCGGCGCCCGAAGGAACAATAGAGGGGAATATCGGTCGGTCTTCCCGCAACCGGAAAAAAATGGCGGTGGTACGGCGCGGCGGCAAACATGCGGAGACACTTTACCGTGTCCTTCAGCGGCTCGGCAATTGGGCGGCGCTGGTGGAATGCCGCCTTACCACCGGACGCACGCATCAAATCCGCGTTCACATGGCCCATTTAGGCCACCCTGTAATCGGTGATCCTGTCTATGGCGGCGGCGGGAAAGATGCGCGCCGACGTGCCGGAGACGATTTTTTATCGGCAGTTGGCGCCTTGGAACGCCAGGCCCTTCACGCCTACCGCCTCGGCTTCATTCATCCAAAAACCGGCAAAAAACTGTCGTTTGAGAGCGAATTGCCGTTGGATATCCAATCCCTATTGTAACAGGAATGTTGCATTAGATACGTCGCCTTACTCATTAACACACGCTGTTCGTTGATCCCGACGCGTTTATTAATCAATCATTAACGCCTGTTTTGCAGAACGCGAAATATTGGGACATAAATTTACAGGGGTTAAGAAAATGGCGAACAGAACGTTGACTGTTTCGGTTACTCCCGAGGCGAACCTTTCAAGATATCTTCAAGAAATCAGACGCGTGCCGATGTTAACGCATGACGAAGAAGTCGATCTTTCCTATCGGTGGCGCGACAAAGAAGACATTGGCGCAGCCGATCGCATGGTTGCCAGCCATTTACGCTTGGTTGCTAAAATCGCGATGGGTTACCGCGGATACGGACTTCCCGTTGCGGATCTTATATCCGAAGGCAATGTTGGCATGATGCAAGCCGTTAAACGGTTCGATCCGGACCGCGGCTTCCGCTTGGCGACTTACGCCATGTGGTGGATCCGCGCCGCCATTCAAGAATATATCCTCCACTCCTGGTCGCTGGTCAAAATGGGCACCACGGCGGCTCAAAAGAAATTGTTTTTCAATCTCCGCAAACTTAAGAACAAATTGAGCGCCATCGAAGAAGGCGATATGACGCCGGAACACGTAGCCGAAGTTGCCCAACGGCTCAATGTTTCGGAAGCCGAAGTTATCTCGATGAACCGCAGAATTGCCGGACCCGACAATTCACTGAATGCGCCCTTGCGCGAAGAAGGTGAAGGCGAGTGGCAAGATTGGTTGGTCGACGATACGGTCAACCAGGAAGAAACCCTGGCCGAAAGCCAAGACATGGGCAATCGCCGTCAGATGCTGAACGAAGCAATGCAAGGGCTTAAAGAACGCGAGCGCGAAATTTTCTACGAGCGCCGCTTGAAAGATGATCCCGAGACTCTGGATAAGTTAAGCGTACGGTTTGGGATTTCCCGCGAACGCGTGCGCCAAATTGAAGCTCGTGCCTTCGAGAAGATTCAAAAGGCAGTGCGCAACGCAACCCTCGAACAGGCAATCGCCGCCTAGAATAAAGTATGTTCTAATTTAGCTGGTGAGCCTTATACCCGGCGAGGATCGCTCCGACGTTCAAGCGGGTGCGGCGTCCTCGCCGGTTTCGTTTTCATCGCCGTCGTTCTTATTATCGCTGCCGTCGGTGGCGCTTGTACCGCTCGTGGCAATATCTTTTCCCCATTCATTGATGATTTCGCGCTGCCGAGCCCGCAGTGTAGAAACGCGCTGCTGCGCGGTTACTGTGATAAACGCGCCAATCACCGGCGGAATTGAAACATACAAAAGCCATCCGAAGCCCGCAGCGGCGTACATAATGGTCAAATCGAATACATTCGTGATGATCTTGATGGCGCCAGTTAAGTCGTTTGATCCACCCCACAGGTCTAGAAGTGATGGAAATACGCCGGGAACATTCATTCCCAAAACGCAGAAAAACGCATACTTCTTCAATGTTTGGTCGACAATCAGGGCAACGATGGACGGTAACAAGCCAACCACCATGACGATGACCGATTCCGGAAAAATTATCACTACGATGATAAAAAGCACCGCCCACATTATAGGTTTCATAGAAACCTTTTGGGGTGCGGATATTGGAGGGAGTGCCATGTTTTCCAGCCCTTTAAGCCGCAATAATCATCATCGTCACCAGGATGATCATGAATACGATTGATGTGACGGCGGCGATTTTTCTGGAGAAATGTAGTACGGTTTCCGATTCAGGGTCCGAATTTTTCTCAACGCGTCCGATCTCCTCGTCAGCGCTAAGAAATTCAACCCGGGCGGCGATATAATCTTGCTGATCGTTATATCGGGTCTCAATATCCATGAGTAAATTTAACAATGCTGGAAGCTGTCCCCGGCGGACGAGACGTGGAACTTCAGCTTCTAAATTGCGGCGGGTTTTCCGGCTTTTAAATTGGCGGATTACGGGCGCCAATAAACCGCCCAGCCATTTTGCCAAACCAGGCAATTCTTCCGGCCCTAAATCTTGTTGCAGCTTGGCGTATAGAGTTAGAACACTGAGGGCGGCGACCGCTTCGCTGGAATCTTGGAGATTGGTAAATAGCTTTTCGATGTCGCTTGTGTGGCTGGCGAGGATGAATGCCGCAATATGGCGGTCTATCGGCGGTTTGCTTGTGTCGTTGGTTTCTTTTTCGACCTCGCTTAAGGCCGGCAGCAACTCTTCTATTTCGGTCACGCGGCGCCCAGCCAGGATTGGGCTTCTGCAGGCAAAGCCGGTATTCATTTGGTAAATGCACCTTTCGATGCCGTAACCAATTTTGGTGTTTGCAAGATGTTCGTGTAATTCCTGAAACGTTTTCGCTTCTGTTACGTCTGCGCCTCCACTCGGCCGCATCTCGTACCAAACCGCTGGAATATCCCGCAGTATCGATTCAGCCAGATCCTGCACGTAACCATTATTTACCACTTCCAATGCCAGCGCCGGGCCAAATCCATCGGGCATATAAACTGCGTGCTTGTATGTAATAGGGCGATAAGGGTCCAAGATAAGTAAAACGCACGCCAGCAATATATCGTCCGCGCTTTTGGCGTCGGGCCCCATGGTTTTTATCTTTAAGACCGTCTCTTCCACAATTTCGGCCATTTCTTTGTTTTCGATACCACGGTCGATCCATGTACGGATTGTATCGTCGTGAATCATTTTTATCGCTGATTCTTGCCGGAGAGACATGGCATAAGCCATGCTGCGGGGCTCCATATGGTCGTAACCACCAAATTTCAATGGGCGCGGCGACCGCTGCCTCTGTTGCGTCAGGGTGGCTGGAACCCGTTTACCGCTGCCCCAGATATCAAATTCTTCAAAACCCCATCTTTCCTCCGGATCGTCCTGAAGCAGTCCGCGCAGCGGCTTGATCAGCGCCTATGTTAATATATTGCGCCCAACCAAAGCCTGATAGGAGGTATGGATGATTTTGGACATAATCATTTGTTCACGGGTTTTGCCCATGATCGGGCTCACCGGTTGCACAATAAATGCCAATGTTACGCCGAACGCATATAGGTCATCTGACGAATTGCCCATTCCGCGTCCGCCTTCAAGCGCCATGCCCCGTTCAATCGTTTCATAGGCCAACGGCTGATCGAACCCGGCAGGTGCGCTCAGATAATCCCCTAAAATAATTTCTGTTCGGCTATCATTTTTATAGAAAATATTATCCGCCCGGATCGCGCGATGGGAAATTCCCTGCATGGTGAGATTGAGTATGCTGCTGATAACTTGGTTAGATACGGCGCGCACAATATCGATTTTTTTGAAATCGGCCGGCTCATTTTCCAATGCCGTAAATACGCGCCCGCCCAGCGGGCGTTCGTATATCAATATCTGGCACCACCTACCCAAGATCGGCCATTCTTCCGAGCCGGCGCTCAAAAGTTTGATTATGCCGGCGATTGTTTCGCCGCTTACCTGTTCAATTTCATT
The DNA here is from genome assembly GCA_013204125.1 of Rhodospirillales bacterium. Taxonomy (GTDB): domain Bacteria; phylum Pseudomonadota; class Alphaproteobacteria; order Rhodospirillales; family UBA2165; genus JABMOP01. The sequence goes on from JABMOP010000207.1 coordinate 11,553, forward strand.
CAATCGAACGGGAATATCAGGAAGGCAGATCAGGGCGAAAATAGCGCCATGTTCTTGCTGTTTGTCCTGCGCCTCGAAGGCGCTTGCGGATGGCGAATCAAGCTCCGGCAATGGTTTAGATGGGAATATTTCGTAGCGGTCGTTGAGAAGCACCACAGAGGTGGGTAAGACCTGTGATGGATCGGCCGTCTTAGTCAATTTTCTGGGTGTGGTTAGCCCGTCGCCGCCGATTTCCGCCTCTTCCGGCGCTTTTTCTTCGGCTGCTGCTACAGATGGTTCGGGTTCTGCATTCGGCGGTGGCACAACCGCTTCAGCCGCTTCGTCGGCGTTGGTATCGCCGCCTCCTTCTTCCACCGTTGCTGGGCGCCCGCCGTCGTTGTCGGGCGCTTCGGCAATGGCGCCTTCGACCGGTTCGGTATCGGCGGCGCGTTCTAAGTCTTCGGCTTCGAGATCAATTGGTGCTTCAGCCATGTAAACCCATCATCGATCAGCGGATAAACTCAGATTATAACGCTTCGCAGGTGCAGCGAACATTAATATTATTAATCTGCGAACGGGTCGTGCACTAAGATTGTATCTTCGCGTTCAGGGCTGGTCGATAACAGCGCCACCGGAGCACCAATCAGCTATTCGATGCGGCGGATGTACT
>JABMOP010000208.1 GCA_013204125.1 Rhodospirillales bacterium
CGTCAGCACCGTATCGCTTGACCCGGAACCTATCCCGCTGGACATCAAATTGGTTCTGCTCGGCGAGCCGGATCTTTATTACCTTTTGACCCGGTACGATCCCGAATTCCGCAAATTGTTCAAAGTGGCGGCCGATTTCGACACCGTCATGGGTCGAAACCCGGAAACCGCCATCCATTATGCGCGCCTTGCCGCCAGCTTGACGGCGGAAGAAAATATGCGCCCCTTGGATGCCCACGCGGTCGCCCGGGTGGTCGAATTTGGCGCCCGTCTGGCAGACGATTCTGAGCGCCTTTCGACCCATATGGGAAGCATCGCCGATTTGATCCGCGAAGCCGATTATTTTGCCGCCGAAACCAAATCAAAATCCATCGGCACCGATCACATACAAACGGCAATCGATGCAAAAATTTACCGCTCCGATAGAGTTCGCGAACGCCTTCAAGAACAGATCGAACGCGAAACCATCGTCATCGACACGGACGGAGCGCAGATCGGCGAAGTAAACGGGCTCGCCGTCTATCAATTGGATCATTTCTCGTTTGGCAAACCATCGCGCATTTCAGCCCGCGTGCATCTCGGCCGGGGTCAGGTGGTCGATATCGAACGCGAAGTCACCTTGGGCGGGCCGCTGCACACCAAGGGTGTTCTGATCTTATCGTCCTATCTCTCGTCTAAATATTCCAAAGACACGCCGCTGGCGCTGGCCGCCAATCTAGTGTTTGAACAATCCTATGGCGGCGTCGATGGCGATAGCGCCTCTTCGACCGAGCTTTACGCATTGATATCGGCGATTGCGGAAATCCCCTTAAAACAATCCATCGCCGTCACCGGCTCGGTCGATCAGAACGGGCGGGTGCAAGCCATCGGCGGGGTTAACGAGAAGATCGAAGGCTTTTTCGATATTTGCAATGCGCGCGGGCTGACGGGGAACCAGGGCGTGATGATCCCCGCCGCCAACGTCAAGCATTTGATGCTGCGCGCCGACGTGGTCGAAGCTTGCACCAATGGCAAATTCGCCATCTTTGCGGTTTCGACCATTGATCAGGGTCTGGAAATTTTAACCGGCATGGATGCCGGGGTCGCCGATGACAACGGCGAATACCCGCTCGGCAGCGTTAACCGCACGGTGTTGGCCAAATTGGCGGCGTCGGCAAAGAAAGCCAAAGCGCTGCTCGGCCAGGGCCTGCCGCAAAACAATTCCAACCATCGCAAATAGTTATGGTCAAAGTGCTTTTCGTTTGTACTGGAAACATCTGCCGTTCGCCGACCGCAGAAGGCGTGTTTCGCCGTCTGTTGGCGGACGCCCAATTGAAAAACGCGATTGAAGTGGAATCGGCGGGCACCGGAAACTGGCATAAGGGCGAAGCCCCCGATGCGCGGTCTACCGAAGCGGCCAAAAATCGCGGCATCGATCTAAGCCTGATCCGCGCGCGCCAAATTACCCCCGATGATTTTTCAAAATTCGACTACATCCTCGCCATGGACGAGGCGAACCACACGCTGCTGCAAAACCGGTGCCCGGACGGCGAAGATAAGCGGCTGCACCTGTTTCTTGATTTCTCGGAGGGTCACAAGGGCGCCGACGTGCCCGACCCCTATTACGGCAATGACGGTTTTGAAAATGTCCTCGATCTAATCGAAGACGGCGCCAAGGGCCTCCTAAGCCATATCCGCGCAAATAATCTTTAGCCACCACCCGCCAGCGGATAGGTCGCTAAAATTTGATAGCTTGCGCCGGCGTGGCCCAAATGACTTTGAAATAACGCCACCTCATTTGCGGTGAAGGGCGCGGCTTTGAGATCGCCATGCGCTTCGAGATAGGGTGCGATGCTTTCTACCGGCACTCGTTTGAGCCGCGCTAATGTTACGTGCGGCAAGAATTTGCGGTGTTCCGGCGCTAACCCAGCGCGCTGCATGGCGGCTTCCACACGCGCCTGCAGATCCGCCAACCCCGGCGACAAATTGATCCCCGCCCAGACGGCGCGCGCGCGGTCGCGAGATTGAAAGCTGCCGGTGCCGGTAATTTCGATTTCCACCGGATAGGCGCTGAGATGGCTGAGCGCGGCATCGATATCTTCGCCCGTGTCTTCCGGGACTTCGCCGATGAAGCGCAAGGTCATGTGCATATTTTCGGGCTCTAACCAACGGGCGCCGACTATACCGGAACTGATACCGGCCAATTGGCTGCGCAATTCTTCCGGTAATTGCAGACCGACAAACAGTCGCAGCACGGCGTGGCCCCCAAACTTTCAATTTTTAAACGAACAGGGTCAGCACCCCGGTATAGCTGTAAATTCGGTTATTGGAAATTTCGCCGTTGGCGTACATGCCGACCAGCGGAATATCGCCGATGGTCGCCTGCACCAATTCCAGTTCGGCGCCCAATTCACCGAACATGTTCGGCCCGCGCGCGATGCAGGATATATAATGCGCGCCCTTGATTTCCGCGCCGGCGCGCTTTTTCAGCCGTTCCAACATGGTGGTTAAATCGGTGCGCGCCGCGTTCGGATCGCGGCTGACGAACATCAGGCTATCGCCATGCGCCACCGTTTCGGCAATCGCCAATATGCCTTGTTCTTCGTCGATCCCGACCACATTGCGCACCAAATAATCACCCGTATCAGACCCTTTCACCGGCAAGGCGGCGTGGATAAAGCCCGCCGCTCGGCCGACATCGCGCGCCAATACCTCGCCTATATCGCGGCGGAAAACTTCGAGCGCCGATTCCCCATCCAGTTTGATCAGTATATTTTCGTTGGCTTCATCGATGCGGTGCATTGCGCCGATCGGCGTGCAGCCTTGGCTGAGCGACGTGAGAACCGCCACTTCGGGCGCAAAGACAACGCCCGATACGCCGCCGCCGGTGACCGAGCCGGCAATCTGATGGTTGCGTGTCTCCGATGCGGTCAGCCCGCCGACGAGATAGCCGCCGGTGGCATCCGATATGGTCTCCAAATCTTCGAACAATTTTTGATTGTTGGAATCCCCGTGCACGACAACAAACGGCGGGGCGGTCAAGGCTTGGCTTTGGGGCGATGGGCCATCGCCGGGCGCGGCGGCGTCATCGGCGTTGCTGAACAACCGATAACCACCCGGCGGCAAATCCAAGACCATGACCGCGATCGCCGGTTGATCGAAATATTCAACCCCCGACGCGCACACGCCAAGCCCGGCAGCGCCGACCCAATCATCGACGCCGGTCTTGCTCTTTATCCGCTCGGTAATTTCGGAAAAATGCGGCGCCAGGTGTTCGGTCACATAAACGATGCCCAAATTGGCGTCCATGGAAATCTGGGGCAGGCCTGAAAGACAGGCTTCCACCGCCGCTTCCCAAGTTTCGCCAGCGGCGCTTGAAGATGCGAACATTTAAGAGCGGCCCTCCTTATTTTTTACTTGGCGCAGCAATTCGCGCACCATCGGTAACATACGCCGGACAATAATTTCGACCCCAATTGCGTTGGGGTGAATACCGTCAGCCTGATTAAGTTCTGGTTTTGCCGCCACGCCGTCCAGAAAGAACCGATAAAACAGCACCTGATGCTTTTTCGCCAGCCCCGAATAGATTGCCGCAAATTCTCCGCCGTATTCGCGGCCCAAATTAGGCGGCGCCAACATTCCGGCCAGCATCACCGGCACGCCGGCGGCTTTGAGCCGGGTGATGATCTGATCTAGATTCCGGCGGCTGATTTCCGGCGACAGCCCGCGCAGCCCATCATTGGCGCCCAATTCGACAATCGCCGCATCGGGTTTATCGGCCAAGGCCCAATTGAGGCGGGCCAGCCCACCGGTCGTTGTATCCCCCGAGACGCCGCTATTTATCACCCGCACCGACAAGCCTTCTTTGTCGAGCGCCGCTTGCAGCCGATTGGTGAACGCGTGCTCGGCGGCAAGGCCGTAACCGGCAGTCAGGCTGTCTCCCAGGACTAATAATTTAAGAACGCCCCTTCCGGTTTCGGCGGCGCTCGGCATTGACGCCCATAACAATGTTGCGAGCAGAGCGCTAAAAGCTAAATAACAACTTGCCCCGAAGCTCTTCCGGCTTTTAATAATTCTTTGAAAGCGAGCGCCCATGCAATTCATGAAGTTTTTCATTTCCCAATACTACCCTATGAGCGCCGAATGAGCGAAACCGGAAAGGCGACGGAGCCGGCCATTCTTTTAAGCGACGTTCGGCTAAAACTGACAAGTGCCGCGGGCGAGGTCAATATCTTGCGCGGCATTGATTTATCCGTCGCGCCGGGCGAAGCCCTTGGCGTTGTCGGTCCGTCCGGCGGCGGAAAATCGACGATGATGATGGTGATCGCGGGTTTGGAAAAAACCACATCGGGTTTGGTTCGGACAGCGGGCATCGAATTGAACGATCTTTCCGAAGACCAGTTGGCCAAATTTCGACGCGACTATGTGGGTGTGGTTTTCCAAGATTTCCACCTGATCCCGACCATGACGGCCACCGAAAATGTCGCCGTTCCTTTGGAATTTGCCGGTATAGATAATGCGTTTGAAAAAGCCCGCGGCGAATTAGAAGCGGTCGGATTGGGGCATCGATTGGAACATTATCCCGGCCAGCTATCGGGCGGCGAACAGCAGCGGGTCGCGCTCGCCCGCGCCTTTGCGCCCGAACCTGCAATCCTCCTCGCCGACGAGCCGACCGGAAATTTGGACGGCGACACCGGCCATCAGGTTATGGATTTGTTATTCGGGCTCCACGACCGGGCGGGGACGACGCTTTTGCTGATCAGTCATGATTTGAAACTCGCCGAGCGCTGCGACCGGATCGTGCAATTGGCGGATGGGCGTATTCAAAATTCAAATTTAAGGGCCGGCAGTTGAACGGCAGCGGAGCCGGCACACCCGGTTGGGCGTTGGCCTTTCGCCTCGCCCGGCGGGAATTGCGCGGCGGGCTGACGGGTTTTCGGATATTCCTCGCCTGCCTGACCCTTGGCGTTGCCGCCATCGCCGGTGTCGGCAGCCTATCCCAGGCAATCGTCGAAGGCTTGGAAGCCGACGCTAGGCGCCTGCTTGGCGGCGATGTCTCGGTGCGTTTGCTCAATCATCCCGCCGATGCGCGCCAAATGGCTTTTTTAAGCCAGGCCGGGAAAATGTCGCTGGCGATCGAGATGCGGGCGATGGCGCGGGTGCGGGGCGGCGCCAAGCGAACGCTGGTCGAATTAAAAGGTGTCGATGATGTCTATCCTTTGGTCGATGAGGTGCGCCTCGAAGGCGGCGGGCAATTGGACAAGGCCCTGGCCAAGACCGGCAATGTCTGGGGCGCGGCGGCGGAACCGGGGCTTTTAAGCAAATTGAATTTAAACCTGGGCGACGAAATTTCGGTCGGCGATGGGATATTCAAGATATCGGCTGTGATCGCGCGGGAGCCGGACCGCGTCGCCAATCTTCTTAGTTTCGGCCCGCGCCTGATGGTGGCGGCAGGCGCGATTGACGCCACCGGGCTAATCTTACCTGGAAGTCAGGTGCGTTATAGATACAGGATTATTTTGGACGGCGAGAGCGCCGATTCATGGATCGACAAGCTAAACCAGGCCTTCCCGGCCGCCGGCTGGCGGGTGCGCGGAGCAAGTGAAGCGGCGCCGGGCCTCCGCCAGTTTATCGACCGACTGACTTTGTTCCTGACCTTCGTTGGCTTAACCACATTATTGGTCGGCGGCGTCGGCATTACCAATGCGGTTTCCAGTTACCTCGACGGACGCATCCGCACCATCGCCACGTTGAAATGCCTGGGAGCTCCTGGCGGCTTGATATTTAAGACCTATTTTTTGCAGATCATGGCCTTGACCGGGATCGGTCTGGTCGCCGGGCTGGTCCTTGGCGCAATTCTTCCCGCCGCCGCCGCCTCGGCCCTCGAAGGGCGCTTACCGATTGCCGTTGCGACCGGCATTCAACCCATGGCGCTTTTCATCGCCGCCGTTTTCGGCATTTTGGTCTCCATTACCTTTGCGCTTTGGCCGTTGGCGCGGGCGCGGGATATCCCGGCGGCAAATTTATTTCGCGCCAAAGTGCAGCCCTTAGGCGGCAGGCCCAGACGATCTTATGTTCTGGTAACGGGGCTTTTCACGATGGTTTTGGCGGCTCTGACAATCTGGACGGCAACGGATAAATGGTTTGCGGTCTGGTTCGTCGCCGGCGCAATGGTTTCCTTGTTGCTGTTGAGCGGCGGCGCTTGGGTCGTGATGAACGGCGCCAAACGCATCAAGGGCATCCGGCGGGCCGAGACGCGCCTCGCCATATCCAATCTGCACCGGCCCGGCGCCGCTACGTCCAGCGTTGTTACTTCGCTTGGCCTCGGGCTCGCCGTTCTGATCGCCATTGCCCTGATCGAAGGTAATTTGAGCCGCCAGATCGACGAGCGAATTCCGGCCATGGCGCCGGCATTTTTCTTTTTGGATATCCAGTCGGATCAAGTGGACCGGTTCGATAAGGCGATGACCGGGTTCGATGGCACCGGCGATTACAAACGGGTCGCCACTTTGCGCGCGCGCATTACCCAAATCGGCGGCGTTGACGTCGCCAAAGCCAAAATCGGCGCCGGGTCCTCCTGGGCGGTGCATGGGGATAGGGTTGTGACCTACGCCACCGAGCCCGCCGACAATGCCATCATCACCAAAGGCAAATGGTGGCCGACCGATTACCGAGGCCCGCCCTTGATATCCTTGGACGCCCATGTGGCCGGCGATTTCGGCGTCGAGGTCGGTGACACCCTGACCCTCAACGTGCTCGGTCGCAACATCTCGGCGCGCATCGCATCGCTGCGGGAAATTGATTGGCGGTCCATGCGGTTTGATTTCGCTATCATATTTTCGCCGGGTATTTTAGAAAATGCGCCGCAAACGCATATCGCCGCCATCCAAGCGCCGAAATCATTAGAGCAAAAAATCGAGCGCGCCGTCGGCGACCAATTTGAAAACGTGTCGATCATTCGGGTGCGCGAAGCCTTGCAATCGGCGGCCGATATTTTGGCCGGCATCGGCGGCGCGGTACGGGCAACGGCGGCGATAACGATTTTGGCCGGGGCGCTGGTTTTGGCCGGCGTGGTTGCCGCCGGGCGCAGGCGGCGGGTCTATGACGCCGTTGTGTTCAAGGTTCTGGGCGCAACGCGTGCCGTAATTTTACGCGCCTTTTTGATCGAATATGGATTGCTCGGTCTGACCACTGCGATCATTTCAACGGTGATCGGCACGGCAACCGCCTGGGCGATTGTTACCCTATTGATGCGGATGCGCTGGTCGTTTTCCGGCGAAACCGTATTGATAACGGCGGGGGCGTGCTTGATTTTGACCCTGTTTGCCGGTTTCGCGGGCACCTGGTGGGCGTTGGGACAAAAATCAGCGCCGTTGCTCAGGAACGAGTAAATCTGGACCAAATCGTGATGTTGATTTTTTGTAATACTTGGCGCTATCCCTTGATAAGCGCCACAGTTCTGACATATTAAGCGGGAGTAATAACGGCGTTTTCCGCATCGCAACCGAATTCACGGAGGTAAGATTTTAAAATGGCACTTGGACCCAATAACTTGTTTAACGGCGGCGCCCAGTTAAGCGGCGCCCTGGCCGGCGTGGCCGCGACCGATGTTGGCCTGCGGCAATATATGCTGCGCGTGTACAACTATATGGCTTCGGGCCTCCTTTTGACCGGCATCGTTGCCTATGGCGGCGTCCAAATCCCGGCAGTGATGGACATGCTCTATGCGCCGGCTCCGGGCGGCGGGTTGCAACCGACTATGTTCGCCTATGTGGTTATGTTCGCGCCGCTAGCCTTTATGCTGGTACTGAGCTTCGGCATCCAGCGCATGAAAGCTTCGACCGCGCAGACAATATTCTGGGTCTTCGCCGCCGTCATGGGCCTGTCGCTCACCAATATTTTCCTGGTTTATACGGGCGCGTCGATTGCGCGTGTGTTCTTTATTTCGGCGGCCACTTTCGCGTCGATGAGCCTTTATGGCTATACCACCAAGCGCGATCTCTCCCGCTTTGGCTCGTTCCTGATGATGGGGCTGATCGGGATTGTTATTGCTTCCTTGGTCAATATGTTCATCCAATCGACCGCCATGCAGTTTGTGATCTCGGTCATCGGCGTTCTGGTATTTGTCGGGTTGACCGCCCACGACACGCAGAATATCAAGTTGATGTATGCCGAAGCTGATGGCGCCGAAGCAATGCAGAAGAAGGCGATCATGGGGGCGTTGCACCTCTATCTCGACTTCCTCAACCTTTTCCTTATGTTGCTGCATTTGTTCGGAAATCGCCGCTAGTCGTAATAATATAAATGTTAAAAAAGCCCGGGGATTTCGGTTTCCGGGTTTTTTTTATGGGGACCGGCCTAAGCATGTTGCCCGCGTCTCGAAGTTGTCTATGATCTCCTTGAAGCCAAACTAAGGGGGCCCTTTTGGACGCCAATATACAGCCCGAATTCAAGTCCCAGCCGTTGCGCCCCGCCGTGGACGTGAAGCGCTTAGACGATGGTGCGATGATCCTGCGCTCCCCCTACCCGGTCCGTGAAGTGCCAATCGAGCCCGGCTGTCTGGCTGCGTCATTGGGCCGCCAAATCGCCGCGTCAGGTTTTTGCCGCCGAACGGGATCGGAGCGGCGGCTGGCGCGAAGTGACCTATAGCGACGCATTAAAAAGCGCCGAAATCATTGCCGGCAATTTGGTGAAGCGGAATTTATCGGTCGAGCGGCCCGTCGCAATCATCGCCGAAGACGGGGTAGATCACGCGCTCTTGCGCATCGGCGCCATGCTCGCCGGTATTCCGGTCGCCGAAATTGATCCCCTCTATGCCCGTGCAAACAGTCTGGCCGGATTGTTGGAGCGCGCGCTCATGCTGTGCCAACCGGGCCTGATTTATATTTATGACGGCGCCAAGGATGGCGATACGGTATCCCAATTTATGGCCGGAAGCGCCGAGCTGGTTGCTTCGCTAAACGCCGGCAGTTCCGCAAAGACGTTCGCTTCGTTAAATAAAAAAGGCATCTTTTCGGCGCGCCGCTTGAAGGGTGCTGCGCCCGAAAGCGACGCCATTGCGACCATCTGTTTCAGCGGCGCATCGGCGAATGTGCTGGCCGGCGTTGCCGCCAGCCACACCGATATCTGCTTTGAGCAAGAAGCCATCAATGCCATCGCGCCGCATTTGACGGAGACGCGCCCGATCATCGTTGGGCGTTCTTCGTGGCATCAGGCCGATGCCGGCAATCTTATTTTTAATTTGGGGCTGCGGGCGGGCGGAACCTTCTATCGCGGTGATTTTATTGCCCCCGGCTCGAAAGCCGCCGCCGTCTTACCGCCGCCGACGGTTCATTTCGCCGATAGCCGTTCGTTCTATGCCATGTTGGCCCATCTGGAAGTCGAAGAGGCTGCAGGCAGGGTAAAGGAAGTAGGGTTCAACGAAGTGAAAGTAATAAAGAAAAGCAAAATTATTGCCTTCCTTTCATGGTTTTGGGGCCCTATCCCCTGGTTTCTTGAAATAGCGGTACTAATCTGCATTATTATAGGA
>JABMOP010000018.1 GCA_013204125.1 Rhodospirillales bacterium
GATCGGACCTAACGGCGCCGGTAAGACAACCATGATGGATGTTGTCACCGGCAGAACCCGGCCCGAGCACGGCCAAATCCTGTTCAACGGCGGCACCGATTTGACGAAACTGGACGAAGCGCGGGTTGCCAATCTCGGCATCGGGCGTAAATTTCAAAAGCCGACGGTGTTTGAAAACCATACGGTGTTCGATAATTTGGAACTGGCGTTGGTGGGAAACCGCGATGTGTTTTCATCGCTCTTTTTCAAGCTTACGGCTGCCCAAAAAGATCGCATCAACGAAGTCATCGGCATTATTGCGCTCGGCGGCGCCCGGGGCGACTTGGCAGGATCCCTATCGCATGGCCAGAAACAATGGCTCGAAATCGGCATGCTTTTGATGCAGGAGCCGGATTTGTTATTGGTCGATGAACCGGCGGCCGGCATGACCGACGCAGAGACCGAACAGACGGCGGCGCTTTTAAAACGCATTGCCGGTGATCGATCGGTTATCGTTGTCGAGCACGATATGGAGTTTGTGCGCGCCTTGGACGCCCGTGTTACCGTGTTGCACGAAGGCAGTGTTCTAGCTGAAGGTTCGCTGGAAAATGTGCAAAACGATGACAGGGTGATCGAGGTCTATTTGGGGCGATGAAATGCTGAACGTTGAAAATATTGACCTTTATTACGGCGCCAGCCAGGCCTTGAAATCGGTGGGACTGCAGGCCGAACTTGGCAACGTCACTTGCGTCTTGGGGCGGAACGGCGTCGGCAAGACCAGCCTTCTTCGCGCCATCGCTGGTCACCAGCCGATCCAAGCGGGGCAAATTTTATGGGAAGATGAAGACATCTCTGCCTTGGCGCCGTTTGAGAGGGCCGGGCGGGGTATTGCCTATGTGCCACAGGGACGCGAAATATTTCCGCTGTTGTCGGTGTATGAAAATTTGCAAACCGGTTATGCGGCCATACCGCGCGCGCTTCGCCATGTGCAGGACGAAATTTTTGATCTGTTCCCGGTATTGAAAGAAATGCTGTCCCGGCGCGGCGGCGATTTATCCGGCGGTCAGCAACAGCAACTGGCCATTGCCCGCGCGCTGGTTACTCGGCCGCGGCTCTTGATCCTGGACGAGCCGACCGAAGGCATCCAGCCGTCTATTATAAAAGATATCGAACGCGTTATCCGCTTGCTTGCAGATCGCGGCGATATGGCGATTCTGTTGGTCGAACAATATTTTGAATTTGCGCGCGACCTAGCAGATAGTTATGCGGTCATGGACCGGGGTGAAGTGGTTATGGCTGGGCTGGCAGATGGTATGGTGGAGGCCGATGTTAGACGATATCTCACAGTCTGAACCTGCGCCGGCCTTAAGGCCCGCGGCTTCTGTTAAAACAGAAGGCGGTGCAAAGGTGCATTTTAGCGCCGATGGGCCGGTAACACGGCTCAAACATCTTTACCAGCACGACCCGGTTCGCGTCTTGTTTCCAACGCCCCGGCCCGGCGATATCACCGAGGCAGCAATCGTCACCACATCAGGCGGCTTGGTTGGCGGTGACCGCATAGACATCGAACTGCGCGTTGGGTCCGGCGGCAAGGTTCTGGCCATTGCCCAGGCGGCGGAAAAAATTTACCGCTCGGCAGGTGAAGATTGTTTGATCGACGTAAAATTGAACGCCGGGGAAAGTACTTGGCTGGAATATTTACCGCAGGAAACAATTTTATTCGATGGCGCGCGCCTGCGCCGTACCACGACGCTAAATCTTGATTCCGGCGCGCGGATTTTGGCCGGTGAAATGGTTGTCTTTGGGCGCATCGGCAGCGGCGAGCGGATGCGAAGCGGTTTTGTGCGCGATGCCTGGGACGTTTCCGTCGCCGGCCGTCGGGTCTGGGCCGATGCCCTGCACCTAGACGGCGAAATCGGCCAAGCGGTGGACCATCCGGCTGGATTAAACGGCGCTAATGCGCTGGCGACGGCGGTCTATGCAGCGCCAGACGCGGCGGAGTATCTAGATTTTGCGAGGGAATCTTTAAGTGCTGGTAACCCGGGCTTCCTTGCCGGGGCAACGCTTGTTAATGGATTGCTGGTTGCCCGCTGGATCGGTATCGACGCCCAGGAAATGCGCGCGGCCTTCGCCGAATATTGGGCAGGACTTCGCCATCGCGCCCAGGGCTTGCCCGAAACTATGCCAAGGCTGTGGCATATTTAGCTGAGTGACATGGAGGAGGAATAAAAAATGCGCTTAAGCCCAAGGGAAAAAGATAAATTATTGGTCGCCATGGCCGCCGAAGTTGCGCGCAAGCGCTTAAGCCGAGGGGTGAAGCTCAATTACCCCGAAGCCATTGCACTGATTTCCGATTTTGTCGTCGAAGGCGCTCGCGACGGGCGCTCGGTCGCCGAATTGATGGCGGCGGGCGGCGAAGTGCTGGCGCGCGCCCAGGTGATGGACGGCATCGCCGATATGATCCCCGATATTCAGGTCGAAGCCACTTTTCCCGACGGCACCAAACTGGTGACCGTTCACCAGCCGATCCGATAGGGAGGCTGAAATGATTCCAGGAGAAATTATTACTGTGGGCGGCTCGCTGATCCTCAATGAAGGGCGGGATGCGATCACCATGACCATCACCAATACCGGCGATAGGCCGGTGCAGGTCGGGTCGCACTACCATTTTTTTGAAACTAATACGGCGCTTGAGTTTGATCGGGGTGCAGCCCGTGGGCGGCGGCTCGATATTCCTGCCGGCACCGCCGTTAGGTTCGAGCCCGGGCAATCGCGCGATGTTCAATTGATCGAATATGCCGGCCTTCGTGAAGTGCACGGTTTCAATGCCCTGGTTCAAGGAAAGTTGGAGGAATAGAGCATGGCGTTTGAGATAGACCGCGCCGCCTATGCGGCTATGTATGGGCCGACCACCGGCGATAAAGTGCGCCTCGCTGATACGGAATTGTTTTTGGAGATCGAAGAAGACCGCACCATATACGGCGAAGAAGTGAAATTTGGCGGCGGCAAAGTGATCCGCGACGGCATGGGCCAAAGCCAAATCACCCGTGCCGGCGGCGCCGTCGATACGGTTATCACCAATGCGCTGATCGTCGATCATTGGGGCATCATCAAGGCCGATATCGGCATCACCGATGGGCACATCACCGCCATCGGCAAGGCGGGCAATCCCGATGTTCAGCCGGGCGTCGATATCATCATCGGGCCGGGCACCGAGGCCATCGCCGGGGAAGGGCGAATCCTCACCGCCGGCGGCATCGATGCCCATATTCATTGGATTTCGCCGCAACAAGTGGATGACGCTCTTTATTCCGGCATCACAACCATGCTTGGCGGCGGCACTGGCCCGGCGGAGGGCACCAATGCCACCACCTGCACGCCGGGTTCGTGGCATATCGGACGCATGCTACAAGCCGCCGAAGGTTTGCCGATGAATTTGGGATTTCTTGGTAAGGGCAATACCTCACTGCCGGATGCATTGGTCGAACAAGTAGCCGCCGGGGCATGTGGACTTAAACTGCACGAAGATTGGGGCACCACGCCGTCGGCAATCGATACCTGTCTTTCCGTTGCCGAAGAAATGGACGTTCCGGTTGCAATCCACACCGACACCCTCAATGAAAGCGGGTTTGTCGAAAACACCATCGCCGCGTTCAAGGGCCGCACCATTCACGCCTACCACACCGAAGGCGCCGGCGGCGGCCATGCACCGGATATCATTCGCCTGTGCGGGGAGCCCAACGTCTTGCCATCTTCGACGAACCCAACGCGTCCTTTCACCATCAACACGGTGGACGAACATCTCGATATGTTGATGGTCTGTCATCACCTGGACAAAAATATTCCCGAAGACGTGGCCTTCGCCGAGAGCCGTATTCGAAGGGAAACAATCGCAGCTGAAGATATACTGCATGATCTCGGTGCTTTTTCGATGATCGCGTCTGATAGCCAAGCCATGGGCAGGGTCGGCGAAGTTATCATCCGCACTTGGCAGACCGCCGATAAGATGAAGCGCCAACGGGGCGCCTTGCCCGAAGAGATCGGTGACAA
>JABMOP010000209.1 GCA_013204125.1 Rhodospirillales bacterium
GCGCTACACCTATCACGGGCCCGGCCAGCGCGTTGTCTATTTGATGCTGGATTTGAAACAGCGGGGTGCGGATGTACGCGGCTACGTGCGCAACCTGGAAAATTGGGTGATCAACACTTTGGATCAAATCGGCATTAACGGCGAACGGCGGGACGGTCGCGTCGGTATATGGGTTGGCGGCAGTGATGGCCGCGAAGAGAAAATCGCCGCCATCGGCGTTCGTATCCGAAGATGGGTTTCGTTTCATGGGATTGCCATTAACTTAGACCCGGATTTGGCCCATTTCGAGGGAATAGTGCCTTGCGGAATAGCAGAATACGGCGTTACATCCATCCGGCAGCAGGGTATCAACATGACTATGTCTGAACTCGATCAGATTTTGCGCCAAACCTTTGGGACTGTTTTTGACGTAGGCCCTGCCGATAAATAATATATGCGCTGGGGTTCAACGGAAACTGAATATAATATGGCCGAAGATTTCAGAACACCGGATTTATATCGAAAAGAATTAGCGCGCATGGAAGTTGCCATGCGCGACCAAGTCAATTGGCTAAAAGATTGGCATTTAAAGGTCTTTGCTGATTTGGACTCGGAAGAAATGGATACCGAAGGCCTGACGCTATCTCCGTTTCGGGCTTGGTACAGGGGATTATCCAAGGATCTTTTCAGCGAAAGCCCGATATTCGCAGCCCTGGGATTCGCCCTTGAATCCATGCAGTCGCTGGCTAATCAACTCGTTCAGGAAATTCAGGACGGTAATGAATTTCCTGAAGAAGGATACCGCGATTTTATGGATGCGGTTTCTAACTTCAATGAGTTGGTTTTCAAATTGATGCGCGAAGCGCTCAATCGCATTGCCCATGTGGATGATCTAACCGGCGTCGGCAATGAAACCGGCATGCGCGCCCATATATCTTCGGAACGCGAACGCGTTCGCCGAACAGTGCAACATGCCTGCGTCGCCGTTGCCGAATTAGGAAGGTATTCAATTATTGACGACGAAGACGGCGACGGCGCAACAGACATCGCGGTAAGCAGAGCCGAAGTCATCACGCAGTTTGCGGCGGCTGTATCCGATATGCTGCGGCCCTACGACCAATTGTATCGAATCGATAACGACAATTTCATGCTCTGCCTTCCCTACACCGATGTCGATGTCGCCAATCTTGTTGTAAACCGGCTGCATGCGTTCTTGGTAAGTAATGGCTTGGTCATGGAAGACGGATCAAAAGTACGCTTGGAAATGTTTTTCGGAATTGCGCCAATCAGGCCCGATGATGAAATCGAACAAGTGTTGGAACATTCCTGTCAAGCTCTCGAATTGGCGCAGGAAAATGCCCTTCTCAACGTCGTCGCCTGGGAAGAGCCGCGCCACTAGCCCTATTCCGTTGGCAATTGAAGGAAATCGTCGGTTTTAGGCGCAAGGGCTGGTTCTTTTACGATTTCGATGACCTCGGCCTCAGGCGGACCAACGGCGCACGCGCCCAACATATCTTCAACCATTTCGGGCGGTCCATAAAATAAAGCTTCGACGGATCCATCTTTACGGTTGCGCACCCAGCCCGATAATCCGCGCTTTTTGGCCTCTTCAACCGTCCAGGCGCGAAACCATACCATTTGGACCCGCCCGGTGATGCGCGCCAGATAAGCCACCCAATCGGCGGTCATTCCAGTTCCAGAATAATCTGATCGACATTGACGCTGTCGCCAGGCTGACAATGGATTTTTGCGACCGTGCCATCGCGCTCGGCAAAGAGCTGATTTTCCATCTTCATCGCCTCAATGGTAGCCACCGTATCGCCCATTCTTATGGTTTGCCCCTCTTCCACCAGAAGAGAAACAACGAGCCCAGGCATCGGCGATATAACCATCATCGATTTATCGGCAATTTGTTTTTCCGGCATGCGCGCCAACATCTCAGCCGCCACCGGCCTCAATATCCGGACATCGGCTTGAAACCCGAAATGCCGCAACAGAAACCCGGTCACATTCCTGTCAACTTGAATGCATAAGTCTTCGCCGTTGACGGTGCCGGTGAAAAGTTCCTGATCCGGTGTCCAATCGCATGTCACCGTATATCGATTTCCATCGACAAGGATCACAGATGTGCCATTGGATTCCAGCATACTCACCGGGTAATGAACGCTATTTAAGATAACCACCCAATGATCATCAAGCGGCGCTGGAACGCGGCCTGCGCTTCCACCATCCGAATAGCGCGGCACAATTCTGGACCTGCGCTTTTCGGTTGTGCGGTGCAAAATACCGGCAACGGCAGCCAATTTTCCCGGATCATCATAACTGCTGTCAGATGGGATGAAGCGATCGCCATATTCTTCGGATATAAAATTCGTCGAAAGCACGCCCGATTGAAATTTTGCATTTCCAAATATCGATGCAAGGAAATCGAGATTATGGGTTATCCCGCGAATAACAAATTCATCCAGTGCGCGGCGCATATGTGAAATCGCGGTATCGCGCGTTTCGCCATAGGTGATTAATTTGGCGACCATTGGGTCATAAAACCTGGATATGGCGTCGCCTTCGGATGCGCCGCTATCGACTCGCACAATCTTATCGGTGCCAAAGACGCCGCTGACCGGTTCCTTATATCGGGTCAATCGCCCAATTGCCGGAAGAAATCCCCGCAAAGGGTCTTCGGCATAGACCCGGGCTTCCATTGCCCACCCGTTCCATTCTACGCCGGACTGATCAAAGGCCAAGGGCTCGCCCGCGGCAATGCGGATCATCTGTTCAACTAAATCCAGCCCGGTTACAAATTCCGTGACCGGATGTTCGACTTGGAGGCGGGTGTTCATTTCCAGGAAATAAAAATTTTTATCTTGATCGACGATAAACTCGACCGTGCCGGCGGACACGTAATCGACGGCCTTGGCCAAAGATACGGCGCGAGCGCCCATTTCTTCGCGCAAAGCCTTATCGACAAATGGGCTCGGCGCTTCTTCCACCACTTTTTGGTGGCGGCGCTGGATAGAACATTCGCGTTCCCCAAGGTGAACGACGTTGCCGTGCGTATCTGCCAGTATCTGAATTTCTATATGGCGCGGGTTGACGATAAATTTTTCAATGAACACCCGGCCATCGCCAAAGCTGGCTACGGCTTCGGAAACACAGGCCGCAAGTGCGTCATCCAACTCACTTTCTTGGGTGACAAGGCGCATGCCTTTTCCGCCACCGCCGGCAGACGCCTTCAACATCACAGGGTATCCGATATCACCGGCAACGCGGCGCGCCACGGAAACATCGTCAATGGCTTCTGTATGGCCTGGGACCACCGGAACCCCGGCTTCACCGGCGGCAATTTTCGAGCGGATTTTGTCGCCCATCAAATTGATGGCGCTGATGTTAGGTCCAATAAAGGTGACGCCGATTTCTTCTAGTTTTTCTGCGAAACCAGAATTTTCAGATAGGAACCCGTAACCCGGATGCACCGCCGCCGCCCCGGTTTCTTCGATGGCATTTAAAATGGCATCCTGGTTCAGGTAACTTTCAGCGCTTGGCGCCGGGCCAATTTCAATCGCGTCGCTCGCCATATCTACGTGGAGAGCGCCCCGATCTGCTTCGGAATAGACAGCGATGGTTCGAATTCCAAGCGCCCGCGCGGTGCGGATGATACGGCAGGCGATTTCCCCGCGATTGGCAATTAGAATTGAATCAAACATAAAGGCGAATTCCGTTCGGCAGTCTTTAATTACATATGTAGTGGTTTAAAACAGACATTGCGATCAATCAAACAGCCGAGCGCAAAATGTATACAATTCTCATAATTCGTTATCAAAACGCAAACGCCGTTGCTGCAGCCTGCGTTCACCGATATCACATCCCAGCGGGTAATCCATTGCGATTGGCGTTGCAGATCGCGGCAGGGCGGATCTGAGCATTTCGCCGGGAAGCGCCAAATTTGCGATTTCAAACAGCAATTTTCGCCGTATAGCACGCCCAAAATCCTTGAAATCATGGGCGACAACAAGAAACGCGCCTGGCCCACCAATGACGCAGGCCGCGTAATAACGATCCAGATGTTCCAATTGCGTGTGGCCCGATGGCTGCAGACGGTCATTAATGATCGGCAGGCCATTTATTGTCACCCGTTTAGCAATTGCTTGGCTACGCGCTTCTGTCACCAAAACACCGCTATTGTTCGGGCCATCGCCGGAAATGTCGATGACCCGCCTTGTTCCCTCATAGCCATTGTTCTCAAATTGTGGGAGAGCATAGGTAATAAGGCCGCTGATCGAAGTCCACGGCCCCGATTCAATAGGCGATTCGGATAGAACATTGGCAAATTTCTTTGCCGCCGCCGGCCCATCGATCAATTTCCAGTCCAGAATTTTCATTTGCACGCCATCGCCGGCCCATTCGATATAGGTCACGGCAATGCGGCCAAAAACACCAGACCCAACCGCC
>JABMOP010000210.1 GCA_013204125.1 Rhodospirillales bacterium
CATCATGGTCGAACAAAACGCCAAAAAAGGGTTGGAATTCGCCGATCTTGGCTATGTCTTGGTATCAGGCGTTCTGGCCAAAGCTGGAAGCGGCGACGAATTACTCGCCGATCCCGAAGTCGGGCGCTTGTTCCTCGGCGGTTAGGCGGGGTAGCATCGGGCCATGAGCCGCACCAAAATCAACTTCCTGTTCCTCAACGCCGGGCATTTTTACGACCATTTCTTTGTGCTGGTTTTTGCGACGGTATCTGCGACCGTGCTGATCCGCGACTGGAATTTGGGATATGCTGATTTAATCCCTTACGCGACGCCGGGCTTTGTCGCCTTTGGTGTCTTCTCCATCCCTGCCGGCTGGCTTGCCGACCGATGGAGCCGCGAAGGCATGATGGCAATATTTTTCATCGGTATCGGCGCCTCGGCCATTTTAACCTCGTTTGCCAATACACCGGTGCAGATATCAATTGGTCTGTTCGCAATCGGCATGTTCGCCGCGATTTATCATCCGGTCGCCCTGGCGCTTGTCGTCGAAGGGCGGACCAGTACAGGCGTGCCGCTGGCGATCAACGGTGTGTTTGGCAATTTAGGCGTTGCCTGCGCGGCAATCATCACCGGCGCGCTGATCGATTGATCGATTGGCGGATGGCCTACATTCTGCCGGGCCTTATTTGTATCGCAACCGGGCTTGGATATGCCCTGTTCCACTTCAAATATCCAAGGGTCGTATCCGCCCCGGAAAAAGCCGCTCCCGCAACCGCCCCTCAAAGCGCTGCAAGCCAGGGAACAGAACGCCGCCATGCGGTGCGCATCTTAGCGATCATTTTCACCACCACCGCCATCGGCGGCTTGATTTTTCAAAGCACGTCTTTCGCCATGCCGAAAATCATTGATGAACGCATGAGCGAATTTGCCACCAACGCAACCTTGATCGGCACCTATGCCTTTATCGTCTTTGCCTTCGCTTCGGTGGCTCAATTGGTCGTTGGCTATATGCTCGATAATCACTCGCTTCGTTCGATTTTCATCATCGTCGCGGCGAGCCAAGTTATCTTATTTACCCTCATGCGGAATATGACCGGCATCGCCGCGCTTTTGGTGGCAATTGGATATATGCTTGTTATTTTCGGCCAACTTCCGGTCAACGACGTTCTGGTTGGCCGTGTCGCCAGCCCCGCTTGGCGTAGCCGGGTCTATGCCATTCGCTACATGGTCACTTTTTCTGTGATGGCGACGGCGGTGCCGTTCATTGCCTGGATCCATGCCGGTTGGGGATTTTCGCGGCTGTTCACGATCCTGGCTTTCGCCGCCGCTGGGATATTCTGCTTGGTGCTTTTGCTCCCCGGTCGGGCAAGCGTCATGCGCGCCCAAGAAATACCTGCGGAGTAAAGTGATTATTTACAGTGCGTTAGCGCCTTAACCTGATCAAACATTTGAAATTCTACCCAACTACCGCTATGATCAACCGGCTATGTCAGTCAGACCAATAATCCTAATTTGCCTCGGCGCCTTGGCCGTATGGATTGCCGCGCCTTCCGAAAGCTTTGCGCAAACCAAAAATTCCGCCT
This sequence comes from Rhodospirillales bacterium, assembly GCA_013204125.1. Lineage (GTDB taxonomy): Bacteria > Pseudomonadota > Alphaproteobacteria > Rhodospirillales > UBA2165 > JABMOP01. Next base: position 1,563 of record JABMOP010000210.1, read on the forward strand.
GCGAATCGGATCACATCCGACAGAACGACGCGGACCGAAACCGCGAAAGCTGCATGCGGCTGCCCAAAGCGGTAAATATGCGCACCCGCATCCAACTTGATAAGCAGAACCGGCGCCACAATCAGCTTCTTCAGCGGCAGATCTCGCGTTCAAAAAATACGTCTCAGTCGAATGATCGTGCGGAGACCCAGAATCGTAATCGCCAGCGTGAAATTGGGCGCAGCGGCTACCGCAATAACCGCGATTTGAACTAGCTCCCCCGCGCTCCTTCGATGGCCCTTGAACAAAGGCCGCCGAAATGATCCTCTATGTCCTAAATCAACATCAGGGAGACTAGGGATATGGCTATCAGACGGGTTGTTACCGGACATGACGAAAACGGCAAGGCCATCGTACTTTTCGATGGCGATGCGCCCAATGTAAAACGGCCGACCGGCGCCATCGAAAGCACCCTTCTTTGGGTCAACGAAAACACCCCGGCCAGCAATAAAGGCGATACCGACGCCGGCAATATGGAGGTCGGCATCGCCCCCGGCGACGGCGGCGCTATTTTCCGCATTGTCGAATTTGGTCCCGACCAAGATCCTTCCACCGAAGAGCTGGATTATTTATCGAAAGCCGGCGCCGAACAGCATGAAGGCGCCCGTCATCCCGGCATGCACAAGACCCGGTCCATCGATTATGCGGTGGTTATGTCCGGCGAAATCGACATGTTGCTGGATGACACCGAAGTCCGTGTGAAAGCCGGCGATGTGATTGTCCAACGCGGCACCATCCATGCCTGGGCCAACCGTGGCAGCGAACCCTGCACGATCGCTTTTATCCTCATCGATGCGGAGCCGGTCTAAACCGAATGGCCGATATCAAAGGCATCTATGCGGAAATCGAGACCGGGCTGCATGCGGAAGCCCGGCTCGCGACCATGGATAAGAAGCTGATTATCAATGTTGCGCCGACCGGATCGTTCACATCTCGCCAGCAAAACCCGTTGCAGCCTTATACGATGGAAGAAAACGTTAAATCCGCCATCGAAGCCTATAAGGCCGGCGCCGCCGTCTGGCACGTCCATGCCCGCGATAATGATGGCCTGCCGAGCAAAGACCCGCATGTGGTCAAGCAAACCATCGACCGGGTATTCGACGCCTGCCCCGATATCGTAACCTCGGTGCTGCCTTACGCCGATTACGACAAACAAGGCATGGAACAGATCAAACCGACGGTCGATATTTTAAAAGCCGCCGGCGCCCAATATATGGAAACCGCGGTTCTGTTGATCATGTCGATGACGCTGAATGACAAATTCACCTATGTGGTTTCGGAAACCCATCTGAAAGAAACCGTCAAATATATGGAAGATCACGGCGTCCGGCCCGAATATCAGGGCCACGCCTATTCAGGCATGAAGGACGTCATGGATTGGCTGATCGATACGGGCATCGCCAAAGACCCGCCGATCATGAACGTCATGTGCGGCTTTCACGGCTTCAATCATGCTTCGCCGCTGACACCCGATCCGTGGAGCTATGTGAATGTCATGTCCTTGGCGCAGGTGATCCCCGCAGGCGCGGTCAAAGGCTTTTGCGCCGGCGGGCGCAATTGGCTGCCGTTCTCGACCCTCGGCATCATGCTCGGCATGGATATGGTGCGCGTCGGCATGGAAGATTCGGTCTTCGTCCATCCCCATAAAGACGAAAAACTGACCTCATCGGCGCAAGCCGTCGAATTGGTCCGCAACATCGCCGAAAGTTTAGGCCGCGAAATCGCAACGCCCGATGAAGCAAGGCAGATTTTGGGGATTGCGCCTCGGGATAGCGCGGGTCTTGTGGCGGCGAAGTAGGTTTGATGATCTTGCCTTCAAACTCGCATTTGTCCACTTTCAGGTTGCGACCTCAACCGGTCAACGCAACACATTCGTTAAATCTCTCTGCTGGCGTTGCAAACTCTAGTGTCTTGCGAGGA
>JABMOP010000211.1 GCA_013204125.1 Rhodospirillales bacterium
GACAGGCCGGCGCTCTAACCAACTGAGCTACACCCCCGGAAATCCGGGTCTTCGCGACCCTTGAGTAGTCCACGCCTATACGGGTGTCAAGCAAACTTGCCTCTCTCCCGGCCCAGTTTCTAAACGGTTTCAACGCTTCCGGGCACCTGATCGATCCAGCGATCCTCGCGCCGTCTCCTGATAGTATAGGTTTGTTGATTCGCCATAAAAATCAAGGTTTTGTGGCGGGGATTGTATAATTTATGGCGCGCCGTCGTATTTATGCACCAACCCGGCCAGAATGGAGCCGCGCATCAGGATGTGGAAGGCGGGTTTGGTCGTTGGGACGGCATCGAAGGAGGGCTTTAGGCATTTGCATTTTGAATCGGAATTCCCGGCGATTTATATAGATTTAGAAAGACCGATTCGGAACAGTATATTTATTTCCCCTCTACTTTGCCCTTGGTTTTTTTTTGCTGGACGGTCCAAGCCGGCAATCGACGCGCACAAGCCCAGGCGTGATCCGAGTCCGTCCCGGTTCTGACGAGAACGGGGACCGGCGGCGTTCCCCCTAGGCGAGTTAGCTAAACCGTGCCGCGCTCCAAACCGGCCGTTGAACCTCTTCACTCATCCGATACGACGAGATCGCGCGATGACGAAAGGGAGACGTCCGATAAATTTTCATTGTATTTGTACTTTGTTTGTTCTATATTGCATCGTCTTCTCATACATCGAAAATCTGCCAAGTAGAAGCCCCGGCCATGCCGGCATGGCATGGAGAGGGTCGGATTTAGTGGGCGCAAAGTTGGAGAACGGTATCAAGATGTTCGGAGAATGCACACAATTGCACATGAAAGCACATAAAAGCACATGCGGTTTCGCGTGCCGCATGTCGCACTAAGCCATGCAGTCTGCACATGCACCTGGCGGCGTTGACAGGTACGCTTTGCCATGGAATCTTGCCACGGAAGAGAGGCATCCATGAAAATAAAAACCGTAGAAACCCTCGCCTGCGATGCGGGCTGGCGCAATTATTATTTCGTCAAATTGACCACTGAGGACGGCGTTGTCGGATGGAGCGAATATGACGAATCCTTCGGCCCGCCAGGGGTTTCTCTGGCCATCGATCGTTTCGCCGAATTTGTTATCGGCGAAGACGTCATGGCGCATGAGCGCATTTTCGCCAAGCTGTTCAATGCAAAACGCACGGCAACCGGCAGCGTGTCAGGCCTCGCCGCCGGGGCAATCGAGAACGCGGTGCTGGACGCCAAGGCCAAAACTCTCGGTCTTCCGTGTCATGCTTTATTGGGCGGCAAAATTAGGGACCGTGTTCGGGTTTATTGGTCCCATTGCGCCTATTGGCGGGTGGCGCGCGCGGATTATTACGGCCCGCCGGTGGCAAGCCTCGATGATATCAAGGCCGCGGGCGCCGAAGCGCGTGAAAAGGGCTTCACCGCCCTTAAAAGCGGCATGATCTTGTTTGAAAACGGCCCGCCACGTGGTTGGGGCGCGGGTTTCGGCCGTCCTTTTTATCCGGAATTGAACGTCGATCGGAGCCTGCTTCATCAATTGAGGGCTGAATTGGAAGCCTTCCGTGACGGCGCCGGGCCGGATATGGATATTCTTTTGGACCTCAACTTCAACGCCAAGACCGAAGGGTTCCTATCGATCATCCGTGAAATTGCTGATCTGGACCTGTTTTGGATCGAACTCGACAATGAAAATCCGAAGGCCTTGAATTATATCCGGGACCATAGCCCGCATCCAATTTCCAGTTTGGAAACCATCATCGGGCTGCGCCGGTTTATGCCCTATTTCGAAGCGCAATCGGTTGACGTCGCAGTTATCGATGCGGTTTGGAACGGCGTCTGGCAGTCGATGAAAATCGCCGCCGCCGCAGATGCCTATGAAGTGAATATCGCGCCGCATAATTTCTATGGCCATTTGGCGACCATGATGAACGCCCATTTTGCCGCTGCCGTGCCAAACTTGCGCATCGTCGAAATCGATATCGACCGCCAGGATTTGGACAATGAAGTCTTCACAAGTGCGCCGGTCATCGAAGACGGATACCTTGTTTTACCCGATACTCCCGGTTGGGGCATTGATCCGGTGGAAGACGCAATCCGCGCCCGCCCGGCGCAGGACGAGCGGTCGCGTTCGATCAACGAGGGGTCAAAAAAATGAGGTGGCAAAAACGCCGCGCAGCCTTTCGCGCTATCTTAGCCGGCGCCACCTATGTGCATCCGGGGTCCGTATTCGATCCGATGAGCGCCCGCATCGCCGAAGATATCGGTTTTGAAGTGGGCATGTTCGCGGGTTCGGTGGCTTCAATGGCGGTTCTGGGCGCGCCGGATCTAATCGTCCTCACCCTCTCAGAATTTGCCGACCAAGCCTACCGCATCAACCGGGCGGGCGAACTGCCTCTGTTGGTCGATGCCGATCATGGTTACGGCAATGCATTGAATGTCGCCAGAACGGTGGAAGAATTGGAAAACGCCGGCGTCGCCGCCTTGACCATCGAAGACACCGACCTGCCTGCTCCATTTCGCAGCGGCGGCAAAGCCAGCCTAATTTCAGTTGAAGAAGGCGCCGGCAAAATGCGGGCGGCGATTGCGGCCCGGCGCGATGCCAAGATGATCATCGCCGGGCGCACCAGCGCCGTCACCATTGCCGGCGTGATTGAGGCGATAACCCGTATCAAGGCTTACGAGCAAGCCGGCGTCGATGCGGTGTTTCTGACCGGCGTTTCGTCGCGCGCCGAATTGGATGAATTATCAGCCGCGGTTTCGATTCCCCTGTTCCTCGCCAATGCCAAAGGCGAATTGGCCGATAGAGATTATTTATCGGCCAAGCGCGTCCGCGTCGTGCTGCAGGGCCATATGCCGATCATGGCCGCCATGCAGGCCACATTCGATACCTTGAAAGCATTGCGCGACGGCACGGCGCCCGGTGATCTAACCGGCGTACCGGACGCAGATTTTATGAAACGCATCACCCGCGCCGCAGATTATAAGGCAATGTCGGACGATTATTTGGCAGACATATGATGTGATTGTTTTGCGGGGCGCCCGGGGCTAGGTTCCGGCGATGCCTCAGTTTTTGGTCCTCCGCGTATTTTTGCCCTTCGCATTCGGTTATTTTGCAAGTTCAGCTTTCCGCTCCATTAACGCCGTCATCGCGCCCCAATTGGTGCGCGATATTGGTTTGGACGCGACGGATTTAGGCTTCATCGGCAGCATGTATTTTGTTGGCGCTATGCTGTTTCAACTGCCCTTGGGTGTTTTGGTGGACCGCTATGGCCCGCGCGTCATCTATACCCTCTGCCTTTGTTGCGGCGCCTTGGGCGCAGCTCTCTATGGCCTGGCCGATAGCGTCGGCGCGCTTGCCATTGGCCGTATGCTGACGGCGATTGCGACCACATCCAGCGCCGTTTGTTCCTTAAAGATGTACGCCACTTGGTATCCGAGGGAGCGCCTTCCGTTTATAAACGGGCTCGGATTCTCCGCCGGTGGCTTGGGTGTGATGATGGGCACAAGGCCGGTCGAAATGGCCCTCCCCTATATCGATTGGCGCTCGATCCATTTCATTATCGCGGCGCTGATATTACTGGCAGCCATTTATGTGTTCACCGCCGCGCCGCTGGTTAAGAAATCCGGACCTGCCGCAACCTTGCTCGAAGAGATCATGGGTCTTAAACGTGTGTTGAGCGATATTAATTTCTTGCGCGTCGCACCGCTTCTGGTCATTACCGTCGGCGCCCTCGGCGCCATGCAAAGCCTGTGGGCGGGTAACTGGCTGCGTGACGTCGCCCGATTAAACAGCGCCGATGCCGCCAATATTCTTTTGGCGATTGCCGCAGCCATGACGCTTTCCTTTTTCTCCAGCGGCTTTATCGCCAAGGTTCTAAAGCGATATGGTCTAACGCCAATTCACGGCGCGATGATGGCGTCGTTTATGTTCTGCTTTGTTTTGGCCATGCTTGCGTTTCAGTCCGGCGGATCGGTTTGGTTTCTCGGCTCTCTCTGGTTTGTATTCGCCTTCCTGGCGACGCTGGTCATGCTCACCTATGCCGGGCTAGGTCAGATTTTTCCAATTGATTTGGTCGGCCGGGTCAATGCTTGCCTGCATCTTTGCTGGATGCTGGGCGTGTTTTTCTTACAAAACGTAATTGGCTTCGTGCTTAATCAATTTCCGACGGCAATCGAAGGCGCTTACGCTGCGGCGGGACACCGCTTGGCTATGGCTATAATCCTCGCCTTGAATATTTTGGCGCTTCTTTGGTACATGGC
>JABMOP010000212.1 GCA_013204125.1 Rhodospirillales bacterium
AAATTTCCGCCGATGGTGCCGAGATTACGAATTTGAGAGGTGCCCAAAACTTCCGCCGCCTGGGTCAGCGCGTGGGAGGTATTTCGCACCAAGGGCGAAGCGCCGATATCGGTCGATATGGCCAAGGCGCCGATGGACAAAATCCCATCCTCGCCCTGGGTGATATCGGCCAATCCCGGTATGCGTTTAATATTGATAAGGATTTTCGGCAATTTGCGTTTGAGCTTCATGACGATCAGCAAATCGGTGCCGCCGGCGAACAATTTGGCGACCTCTCCATGCTCGGCCAGCATCCGGCAGGCTTCATCCACCGTCGCCGGAAACAAGATTTCAAAATCGGAAAGCCCTAAGAGCATGGCTCAAGCGCCCCCCGCGCCTTCCCGAAGCGCGCGCCGGTCGATCTTGCCCTGGCCCGATTTAGGCAGTTCGGCCATAAATTCGATTGTTGTCGGGAATTTATGGGGGGCCAGGCTTCGTTTGCAATATTGCTTCAAGGCGTCCGCCGTCTCGTCGCTTTCGTCCAAACCGTTATTTAAGACGACAAAGGCTTTTAAGCGTTTCAATCCGTCCGCATCGTCAACGCCAAGAACGGCGGCTTCCAAAACGTCCGGACTGGTTTGCAGGCCGCGTTCGATCTCCATCGGCGCAATCCAGACACCGGACACTTTGACCATGTCGTCGGCGCGGCTGACATACCAAAAATAGTCTTGTTCATCTTGCGTAAAGATATCGCCGGTATTAACCCAGCCGTCACCGAGAAATGTTTCCAAAGATTTCTTGTATTCGCGCTCGTAATACATACCCGATGACTGTGAATGGACCAGCATGCGGCCCGGCTCACCTTGCGCCACATCATTGCCGGCGTCATCGACGAGGCGCAGTTTCACCAAGGGCGCAACCTTGCCCGAACTGCCCGGCATGACCGTGCCCGAAACATTGGAAAGATAGCCAAGACAGGCTTCGGCCGATCCAAACCGGTTGACCGCTTCGACGCCGAATTCTTCCAGCCATTCGGCATAGAGCGGCGCGGTTAAAGGCTCACCAGACGACATGATGCGTCGGACGCTGGAGAGATCGGCGCGCGCCTCCTTCGGTGTTTGGATCATGGCCCGCATCATGGTCGGTACGTTCACCAGCACCGTCGGTTTATGTTTGGCGATAAGATCAAACGTGCCTTCCACCGTGGTCCGGTCTTCGAACACCACCGAGGCCGCACCGTTGCGGAGTGAAAACAGTAAATGGTCGCGCGAATAATGGAAGAACAGTTTCGGCACGCGCAGCACAATATCGTCGGCGCGGTATTCAAGTATCGTATTGGCCGACATATAGGCGACGAACCCATCTCTGTGGGTGTGCGGCACACCCTTTGGCTTGCCGGTAGTGCCGCTGGAAAAATTCCAGAACGCCAGATCGTCGGAATGGGTCGGCTCGATCGTCAATTCGTCTTTGGCGCCGTCCAGCATGGCATTCAACGAAAATTCACCGTCTCGAAGATCGTCGGTTATTTCGCCGGCCACCAAGAGTATCTTAGGGGCGCGTTGGATTTCATTGGCTTTGCGTAATTTCGCCAATGTCGCGCCATCGACGACGACCACTTTGGGCCGCACCAGATCCAACAAATAGGCGTAATCCGGCGCGTTTAAATAGGTATAGGCGTGGGTGCCGACGCCGCCGATTTTCATGGTGGCGATCCATGACGCCACCCAAGCCGGCGAATCCCCTAAAACCAGGAGCACCCGGTTTTCGGGTTCGACCCCCAAATCACGCAAAATATTTCCGACCCGATTGGTCAGCCGCCACAACTGATCGAAGGTATAAGTATCGTCGCCGTGGTAAAGCGCGTCCTTATCCCCCCGCCCTTCTTCCAGATTGTGGTCAAGCAGAAATGCGCCGTGGTTCAGCGCGTCGGGTATGGTGAGATCAAATTGTTCGCCTTCAATCATGGGGACAGCCTAACTCATTAGGATTTTGAAGAAAACAACGCCTTACGCGGGTTGAAGCAGCGCCGCCGATCTGCGCCGGATAAAAGCCAGAAAAAATAACAAGATGGTGACATTGATCGCGCCGGCGATGCCCGCATTGGCGAACGAAAAAATATAATTGCCGGTTAAATCGTACATAAGCCCCCCTTGCCAACCGCCGATCCCCATACCGAACCAGCCGAACATCGAGACCATCGCCATCGACCGGGCGAGATATTTCGGCGGGATCGTAAAGCGGGGAACGATCACGAAAGACGCCATGACGCCTGAATAAAACAGCCCAAAAGCAATCGCCAGGGCATACATGAGCGGCAAATTAAAAACGAAAGGGAAGAAAACAACCGTCGCGGTCTGCGCCACCGACATGGTGAGATAAGATTGCAAAGGGCCGATCTTGTCGGCCAGCTTGCCGCCAAGGATACGGCCAAACGCGCCGGCAACCATCAAGACCAATAAAAATGAAGCGGCTTTTTCCGGCGCGACGCCCCGATCGCTTATCAGCGGCACAATATGGACAATGGCCACGGACATGGTGATGCAACAAAACAAAACCGCCGAGGCCATCCAGGCGACAACCATGGCCGGCGACAAGGGGAACGGTTTGCCATCCCGCATGAGAGGCCGCTCGGAGCCATCGCTGCCCTTTGGCCGTGGCGCATTACGCACCAACAAGGCAATCGGAATACCAATCGCCAGATAACAGACGCCGAGGACAAGATAGGCCGTTTGCCAATCATAGTTGCTGATCAGAAGGCGCGCCGCCATCGGCACCACGCCCTGACCAACCGCGCCGCCCGATATCGCAACGCCGATGGCGAGCCCGACATTCTTCGAAAACCAGAGACCCACATTTGCGAATAATGGCCCCGACAAGGCGCCCTGTCCGAGCGCGCCGAACATTAGATAGTAAAGATAGAATTCCCACATGCTGTTCATTTGGCTCAACAGGAACAGCGAAATCCCCATGAAACATGCGCCGAAAAGCGCGATCCAGCGAGTGCCGTAACGATCGGCAAGGGTTCCCCAAAAGACGGCGGAAAAGGCGGTGGCGACGGTCATCGCCGTATAGCCAAGGGACAACGCGCCCCGGCTCCACCCGAAATCGGCGGCTAAGGGTTTCAGGAATATGCCGGCCGATCCCAAAATCCCAAAGGAAAGCGCAGTTAAGGTGAAGGTCACACCGGCCATGACCCAACCGTAACCGGGCCTAAACGCGAATGGGACTGCGGTCATCTAATTTCGCCGCTTAAACCGAAATGCCGATTAGCTGTTCGAGCTTGGCCGCGTCATTCCGCAAAGTTGCGCTATCGCCGTCATAGACGATATGGCCGCGGTCCATAACGATCGTGCGATCCGAAAAATTGAGCGCGATGCGCGTATTCTGTTCGACCAAAATCACCGACATTCCGCCTTCGTCGCGAATTTGGGCCATAACACGCACCAAATCTTCGACGATAACCGGCGCCAGGCCTTCCGATGGCTCATCCATCAAAAGCACCTTCGGGTTGGTCATCAGCGCGCGGGCGATGGCCAGCATCTGTAACTCACCGCCGGACAATTGATTGCCCATATTAGATCGCCGCTCGGCAAGGTTCGGAAACAATTCGAATAACGCCTCGATGCTCCAACCGCCGGGCTGGGCGCCAACGGTCAAATTTTCATCGACGGTCAGGGACGGAAATATTTCTCTTTCCTGAGGCACATAGCCGATGCCGTTATTTACCCGGCGAAACGAGGCCATGGTCGAAATATCCCGGCCTTCCAATTGGATCGTCCCACCGTGCAAGGTGGTGTGGCCCATGACGGTCGCCAAAAGCGTGGTTTTACCGACGCCGTTGCGGCCGATGATACTGATGCTTTCGCCCGCTAACAGGCGAAGCGAGATGCCTTCCAGAACCATGGTTTCGTCGTAACCGGCGGTCACTCCCTCTAATTGGAGCGCAGCGCTATCGTTTACCGCCTCAGACATGAGTGCCCTCGCCCAGATAGACCGCTTGAACTTCTTCATTGGCGGCGATTTCGGCGGGCGGCCCTTCGGCCAGGATGGCGCCCCGAACCAAAACGGTGATCCGTTCGGCAAAACGGAAGACAACATCCATATCGTGCTCGATAATCAAGACGGCGATATCTTTCGGCAAAGCATCGACCGCGTCCAAAATAATATGGCTTTCTGTGTTCGGCACGCCGGCCGCGGGTTCATCCAACAACAATACTTTCGGCTCCAACGCCAAGGCGATGGCGATTTCCACCAGCCGCTGGCGGCCATAAGGTAATTCGTGAATTTCGGTAAGGGCGTCGTTTTCCAATTTAAGCACATGAAGAAGGCGCGATGCTTCGTCCAGCACGGGCTGCATCTTGCCTGCCGGGCGCAGCATTTTTGTGGCAACGCACATGCGTTCCGCCACCGCTAAATACAAATTATCGATAACGGTCAGACCCATGAACAAGGTGTTGATCTGAAAGGTACGGGCGATCCCGTGTTTGACCCTTTGCGGTTGCGACATGGCGGTGATGTCGTTTCCCGCCAGATGGACGCTGCCGCCGCTGGGGCGAAGCGCGCCGGTCAGAAGATTGATAAATGTTGTCTTGCCGGCGCCGTTTGGCCCAATGATGGCGTGCCGGGCGCC